>NZ_JBFULZ010000131.1:0-11276 GCF_054049635.1 Cellulomonas sp. P5_C6
CCCCCTGCTGCTGGGCGGAGCGCTGCGTGTCGCGCGCCGGTCCCGCAAGGCGCCGGGGCTGCTCGCGGCGGCGCGAGCCGGCTCCACCGGGGCGATGCTGCCCTTCGTCGCTCTCATCGTCGTCACGACGCTCGTCGGGCTGTGCGGTGCGCTCGCCGGCACCGCACGTGCCGGTCAGGCGGACGGCGCGTGGGACAGGCTCGGCGCCGACGTCGTCCTGCGCACGACGTCGCAGGACGCCTCGTTGCAGGACGTCGCGGACCGGATGGCCGCCGCCGAGGGCGTCGACGCGGTGGCCGTCGGGCGGGTGCAGGCCCGGGCCCAGGTCTTCGGCGTGCGGGGCGTCGACGAGGTGCGTGTGCTGGCGGTCGACCCGGTGCCGTTCGGAGAGCTCCTCGCGCGCACGCCGTTCGGGGCCGCCCCGGCGCTCGCGGCGCTGGCGGATGCGTCCGGCGCCGCGACCACCCGCGTCGCACCAGGTCCGCTCCCCGCCCTGGTGCCGGGCGTCCTGCTGGGCACCCGGCCGTCGCTGCGCTGGGGGAGCGTGACGGTCGACCTCGAGCCGATGGGTGAGGTCCCCGCGCTGCCCGCGCAGCAGCCCGACGGGACACCGGGCGGCCCCACGGTCGTGGTCGACCGTGACGCGCTGGCCGCCGTCGTCAGGGCCGTCGCGACCGCGCGAGCCGAGCGCACCGGGTCCCGGCCCGCCGGTGCCGAGCAGGACGCAGTGGGTCTGGACACGGTGTGGGCGGTCGGCCCGACGTCGTCCGAGGTGGCGCGCGCGGCCGCCCCGGCCGTCGAGGGGCATGTGCTCGACCGCGCACAGCTGCTCGCCGAGCGCCGGTCCGACCCGCTGGCCGGGGGGCTGCTGACCCTCGTCGCCCTCGTCGCAGTCCTGTGCGCCGGGTACGCGATGACCATCGTCGTCCTGGCTGCAGCCGCCTCCGCTCCGGGGCGTGCCCGATCCCTCGCGACGGCGCGGGTGCTGGGCCTGCGACCACGGGACACGGCGCGGGTCGCGGCCGGAGAGCTGTTGCCGTCGACCCTGGTGGCCGCGGCGGGAGGCGTGCTGCTCGCCATCGCCCTCGTCGGCGCGCTCGTGGCGCCTCTCGCGCTGCGGCTCGTCACCGGGCAGTCGACCGATCCGGGGGTGGTGCTGCCGTGGTGGACGGTGCTGCCGGTCGCGCTCCTCGGGGCGACCGTGCTGGCGGTGGTGGCGGTCGAGTCGTCCGCCCGCCGGCGTGAGCGGCTGGGCCAGGTGCTGCGGGTGCGCTGACGACGGGTCGACGGGGCAGCTGGTGGGCGCACGAGAATTCGCCCGGTTCACTGCTCACGTAGCCGCCCCACGGCGTCGATGCAGAAGAGACGCCACAGGCGACCAAGGAAGCTGGCTATGGCACACGCGCTGAACGACGCAGACCTGCCCGCAGCGCCCCCGCAGGTGGCGGGCGAGGCGGTGAAGCTGCGCGACGAGATCCACCGGCTCTCGCAGCGACTGCTGCGCGCCCGGGAGTCCTACGACCAGGACCTCTTCGGCGGCGACGCCGAGGTGCCCCTCGACGTGCAGCTCGGAGTGATCGAGGCCTACACGGCCAGGCTCGACGGTCTCACCGAGCAGCTCCGCCAGCTGAACGCCGGGATGCTGGCGCCCGGGGTCCCCGAGCAGGCGCGGCGGACCGATGCGCCGCCGCCGCCGGAAGCCCCTGCCTACACAGTGCCGGAGCCCCGCGAGGCACCAGCCGTCGCCGCCCCACCTCCGGCCGCTCAGGCCGGTCCGGGGATCGCGAACCCGGACGGCAGCCCGCTCGTCTGCGACGGCAGCCTCATCCGGACGGAGCAGGCCGCGGTCAGCGAGTACGTGCGGTACGCCGCCGAGCAGCGCTGGGTGGCGACGACCCGCCCCTCGCTCGTCGCCGAGTACGCCGAGGTCTGCGACGCCATCCTGGCGGCCCTCGCGCACAAGCACGGGGCGACGGTCGAGGCCGAGCGCGAGTCGCAGGCCCGGCACGTCGAGGCCCGCTACCGCCGCGACTACGGCTGAGCGGTCGCGAGCTCCTCGGCGAGCATCACGAGGATGCCGCTGGGACCGCGGACGTAGGTGAGCTTGTAGATGTCCTCGTACGTCGCCACGCCACGCAGCGGGTAGCAGCCGTGCCTCGCGGCGATCGCCAGGGCCTCGTCGATGTCGTCGACCGAGAAGGCGACGCGGTGCATGCCGATCTCGTGCGGACGGGTGGGCTCCGTCTCGATCGCGTCGGGGTGGATGTACTCGAAGAGCTCGAGGCGACCGTGACCGTCGGGCGTCTGGAGCATCGCGATCCTGGCGTGGTTGCCGTCGAGGCCGACTGCCGTGTCGGCCCACTCACCGCTGACCGTGTCGCGGCCGACGACCGTGAGTCCGAGGTCCGTGAAGAAGGCGATCGTCGCGTCGAGGTCGCGGACAGCGATGCCGACGTTCTCGAGGATGATGGGCATGCGATCGATGCTAGCCAGCGTGGCCGGGGACCCGCGCGGCTCGACGAGGGCCGCTGGTAGCCTCCGCGCATGTTCGGCACGCTCCTCGCGCTCGGTGGTGGCGGCTTCTCGATGTCCGACGACGGCACGTCGGCCATCGACGACTTCCTGCTCGACCTGACCGGCAAGGACCGGCCCCGCGTCTGCTTCGTGYCGACGGCGAGCGGGGACGCGGACGAGTACTGCCGACGCTTCGAGTCCGCGTTCGCCGGACGCGCCGAGACGTCGGTGCTCTCGCTGTTCGGCCACCAGCCTGGGGGCTATGTCGAGCCGAAGGTGCTCCTCGAGCAGGATGCCGTGTATGTCGGCGGAGGCTCCACCGCGAACCTGCTCGCCGTCTGGCGCCTCCACGGGCTGCCCGAGATCCTCGACGAGGCGGCGGCGAACGGCGTGGTCCTCGCGGGAGTCAGCGCGGGGATGAACTGCTGGTTCGACGGATCCACGACCGACTCCTTCGGGCCGCTCGCCCCGCTCGCCGACGGGCTCGGCTTCGTGGGTGCGAGTGCGTGCCCGCACTATCTGGGCGAGCCCGGCCGGCGTGAGAGGTACCTGGACTGGGTGGCCKACGGGACGCTCAGCGCCGGGTACGCGGTCGACGACCACGCCGCCGTCCTGTTCCGCGACGGGAACCTCGTCGAGGCCGTCGCCGAGAGGCCCGGTCGACCGGTCTTCCGCGTCGAGCGGGTCGAGTCGGGCGAAGCCCGTGAGTCGGAGATCCCGGTACGCAGGCTGGAGGCGCCATGAAGCTGCTTCTCACGTCCGGCGGCGTGACGAACGCCAGCATCCACGCGGCGCTCGTGCGGCTGCTCGGCAAGCCGGTCGCCGAGTCGCACGCGCTGGTGGTCCCGACCGCCCAGTGGGGCCATCCGATGTGCGGGCCGGCGTCGGTGCGGGGGCTGGTGGCGGCGGAGCCCCGGTTCCGGCACCTCTCCGGCCTGGGCTGGGCATCGCTCGGCGTCCTCGAGCTCACGGCACTGCCCACCATCGGCGCCGACCGCTGGGTGCCCTGGGTCCGGGAGGCCGACGTGCTGCTGGTCGACGGCGGCGACGCGACGTACCTGTGCCACTGGGTGCGGGAGTCCGGGCTGGCCGAGCTGCTGCCGTCGCTGCCCGACACGGTCTGGGTGGGGGTGAGTGCCGGGAGCATGGTGATGACACCCCGGATCGGGCCGTCGTTCGTCGAGTGGCCGGCCGCGCCGGACGACCGGACCCTCGGGGTGGTCGACTTCTCGATCTTCCCGCACCTGGACGCCTTCCCGACGAACACCCTGGCGGACGCGGAGCAGTGGGCCGCCGACCTGGGCGCGCCGGCCTACGCCATCGACGAGCAGACGGCCATCACCGTCGTCGACGGCGCCGTCGAGGTGGTCTCGGAGKGGCGATGGAGGGCGTTCGGGTCATAGCTGCTCCGCGGCGGCGGCGTAGGCGGCGTCGAGGCGCTCGAGCGGGCCCGGCCCGTCGCGCGGCATCGGTGGGGCGCCGAGGTGGCGGACACGCAGCTCGTCCATGAGCTCCTGGACGAACGCCGGACCCTCGTCGCGCATGAGCTGCTGCCGGGCCCGGAGCTCGGCGCTGCCCGAGCGCCAGTCGAGGCCCCAGGTGCCCAGGGCGTCGATGATCGGGAGGGTCTGGATGCCRGCCTCGGTGAGGCTGTAGCGCGCACGCTGCCCGCGAGCGGCGGTCCCTCGCGTGAGGATCCCGGCCTCGACCAGCCGCACCAGGCGGTCGGCGAGGATGTTCGACGCGATGCCCTCGATCGACCCGGTGAGCAGCGCCCGGAAGTAGCGGCGGTCGCCGAAGATGACGTCGCGCAGCACGATGAGCGACCAGCGGTCTCCGAGCACCTCGACGGCGGCGTTGATCGGACACCCGGACCGTGGCTCCACGACTCCTCCTTGACACCCTTTGCGTCCTCAATATAGTGGTTGCAAAGCGCAATCACTATCGGGAAGAGGAGACGATGGGCCGCTTCGTCTACAGCATGAACGTGTCCCTCGACCTGCGGATCGAGCAGGTCCCCGGCGACAACGGCGCGGGCGAGTGGCTGCGCATCGACGAGGAGCTGCACCGCGAGTTCAACGCGCAGACGCGGGAGGTCGCGCTCATCGTCCACGGCCGGGTGTTCTACGAGCTCATGGAGGAGTACTGGCCGCGAGCGCGGGAGGACGCGTCCCTGCCGGACTACATGCGCGAGTACGGCGAGATCTGGACCGCGAAGCCGAAGGTGCTGGTCTCCCGCACCCGGCACACCGCCGAGCACGACACGCGGGTCGTCGGCGGGGACGACGCGATCGAGCAGCTCGCCGCCCTGCGGGCCCGGACCGACGGCGCCATCGGCGTGGGCGGGGCCGCGCTCGCCACCCAGCTGCTCCGGGCGGGCCTGCTCGACGAGCTGCTGCTCACCACCCATCCCACGATCCTCGGCTTCGGCCGGCCGCTGTTCGACGACTACGACCGGCCGATCGATCTCGACCCGCTCGAGCAGCGATCGTTCGAGTCCGGCGTCACGCAGCGCCGCTACGCCATCCGCCAGGAGAGTGAGAGCTGATGCTGCAGCAGATCGCGCAGGGCGTGCTCGTCCACGTGAGCGAGTTCATGCAGAGCAACGCCGTGGTCGTGGAGGGCGAGGCGGGCGTGCTGCTCGTGGACCCCGGGGTGCTCGGCGACGAGCTGGCCGGCATCGCGGCCGACCTTCGCGAGCGGGGCCGGCCCGTGGCGGCGGGCTTCTCGACGCACCCGCACTGGGACCACCTGCTCTGGCACGCCGAGCTCGGTGAGCCGCCGCGCTACGGCACGGCCCGGTGCGCGGCCGCCATCCAGGCACGGCTCTCGGACCCGGGCTGGGCGTCCTTCGTGGCCGGGATGATCCCGTCGGACATCGTCGACCAGGTCCCGCTCGACGGCGTGTTCGGCCGGATCGCCGGGCTGCCCCCGGAGACGACGCGCGTGCCGTGGGCCGGACCCGAGGTCCGGGTCATCGAGCACCAGGCGCACGCCCCCGGCCACGCGGCGCTGCTGGTCGCGGAGCGCGGCGTGCTCGTCGCCGGCGACATGCTCTCCGACCTCCTCGTGCCCATCCTCAGCCCGTTCGCGCAGGACCCGGTCGAGGACTACCTCGCGGCGCTGCGGCTGCTCGAGGGCGCGGCCGGCGCCATCGACGTCGTCGTCCCCGGCCACGGGTCCGTCGGCGATGCTGACGAGCTCCGCGCCCGGGTCGACCTGGAGCGGGCCTACCTGGACGCACTGCGCCACGGCCGCGTTCCCGACGACCCCCGGCTCGACCCGTCGGCGCCGTACGGCGAGGAGATGACCGGCATCGCCACCTGGCAGCTCGAGCAGCTCGCGCAGTGACGCGCCCTGTCGGTCAGGCGCCGCGGGAGCGGTCCAGCCGCTCGGGAAGTCGCTCGAACCCGGCGGACTGGTAGGTGGCGATGGCCGGAGCCAGGGAGCTCGGGGTGCAGACCACGACGCTCGACGAACCGAGCGTCCTCAGCTCGGCCGCCGCGGCGACGCAGATCATCCGTCCGTAGCCGCGCCCCCGATGCTCGGCGTGGACTCCCAGGGGCTCGAGCAGCCCCGGCCGTCCCGGGCCGGCCGACCACACCGTGACCCCCGCCACCGCCACGCCTCGGTCGTCGTACGCGAGCAGGCACCGCGCGTCGGCGGCGGGCAGCCCGGCCGCCATCGTGCGCCACAGCTCGTCGGTGAACCGAGGGCTGTCCCACGCCGACCGGTGGACGGCCGTGAACTCGGACTCCTGCCCGGGCCCGACGACCTCGGTCCGCACCCCCGGTTCCTCCACCGGCCCCGCGAGGTCGCGGCGGAGCGGCGTCCACGGCTCGCCGGTGGCCCAGCCGACCTCGGACAACAGGCCCTGCACCCGGGTGCCGTCCGGCGCCTCGACGGACGCCGCGCCCGCCGGCAGGACGCCACGCTCCGGCTCGGACAGGTCCGAGACCACCTGGTGAGCCAGCTCCTCCTCGCCGCGGACCTCGGGCGCCACGGTCATCCGCAGGACCTCGGGTCCGTCCAGGAACCCGACGGCGAGGAGCCGTCCGTCCCGGCTCCAGGTCCGGACCGCCGCCGCCGTCGCCTCCGCGCCGAACCGCCAGTACCAGCCCAGGTCGCCGGGGTGCAGCTGCATCGGCGAGGCGTCGGACTGCCAGTCCCGCATCGCGCGGACGACGTCGCCGAGCTGGTCGACGCCCGGTGTGCTCAGCTCGATGGCCACGTGGCGATCAGACACCGTCCCACCGGGGAGCGCACGCGAATTGCCGACGCCCCGCTCCCTCAGGCGCTCGCGGCCGAGGCGGCCACCAGGTCGGCGCCGCGGCGGACACCCCGGACGAGCAGGTAGGTCAGAAGGGTGAGCTCGGCGACCGTCGCGGTCACGGTGGGGACGGCGGACACGAGCGCCGGCAGGTCGACCGCGGCGGAGACGAGCACGGTGTCCAGCAGCCAGGCGGCCGACCCGGCGGCGACGAGCGGCGCCAGGAACCGGGGGAACATCCCCGACCGGGCGATGAGGAACGCGGCGGACGCCATCCACAGCGAGAAGAAGACGCCGGCGAGCGTGTAGGCCGCGGACTGCAGGTCGAGCAGCAGCAGGGCGATCCCGTCGGCGTCCGTGACCGCCGACGACACGGCGGGGTCGGTGACGACGACCAGCGCCCCCACGTGGAACGTCAGCATGACCAGCCCCATCGCGGCGCTCAGCCATGTGCCGAGCACGAGCGCGGCGGCCGCGCGGGCGTGCACGTGGTGCAGCAGCCGCTGCATCGCCAGGCCGAACAGCGCGAAGGCGGTGGCGTCGAGCACGTCCGCGCCGACGGCCAGCCGCATGGCGCCGGCGTGGTCGGCGATCGCCTGGGCCGTGGCGGCGGCGTCGTCGGGCACGAGCACCTGCGTGCGGGTGAGCTGGGCCCATCCGCCGAGGACGGCGACGACGAGATAGAGCAGGCCGGCGAGGCGGGCGGTACGGCGGACAGACATGACCGGCTCCTTCGGGAGGGCGCGCGAGGGTGTGCGAGGCGAAGGCCACGTGCCTGTGGCACGCGGTCCGGTGAGGGCGAGCGATCTCTAGCGGTCCTCGTCGTCGGGGTACTGGAAGACCTCGTCGAGCGGGACCCCGAACACCCGCGCGATCTGGAACGCCATCTCGAGGGACGGCGAGTACCGGCCCTGCTCGATGGCGATGACGGTCTGACGGGTGACGCCGATGCGGGTCGCGAGCTCGGCCTGCGTCATCTCGCCGTGCGTGAACCGCAACGTGCGGACGGTGTTGGTGACGCGCGTGGTCCTACCCAACGAAGGTCCCCCGGTGGGCGCGGATCTGGGTGATCGCGCCCCAGGTGGAGCCGACCGCCGCCAGGACGAACAGGGTGCTGCCGATCCAGAACCAGTCGACCTCGAGCATCGCGAGGGGCAGCGCGACGATGGCGCCGCCGGCGGTGAACCACAGCGCGATGCGGTCGCCGTAGCGCTCGATCTGGGTGTCGCGCACGTCCAGCCGGCCTTCGTGGTCCCGCACGACGATGGCGAAGACGATCGCGCCGACGATGCTCGCCACGATCGACAGACCCATCGCCCAGAGCATCGGCCCGGCCCACGCGACGTCCGCGACGGGCTGGGTGAGCACGCGCGGGACGACGACCGCGAGGTAGGCGAGGGTGCCCGCCGGGATGACGACCGCGTAGGTCCAGGCCGTGCGCTCGCCGTAGGAGAGGGGGACGTGCTCGTCGTCCGTGGTCATGGGGTCTCCGATCGGTCGGCTGTCCCGACGAATGTAAGACAGACCGGACACCATGTCTAGTTTTCTTTACATCAGGATCCCGATGAGCTGCGCCCGGCCCGGGCGAGCAGGTGCGCGCGCTCGGCCTCGTTCGACGTGAGGCGGGCGGCCCGCTCGAACTCGGCCCGTGCCTCCGCCGAGCGCCCGAGCTTGGCCAGCAGGTCGCCGCGCACGCTCGGCAGCAGGTGGTAGCCGCGCAGCGCCGCGACGTCGAGCAGCCCGTCGGTCACGGCGAGCCCGGCCGCCGGTCCGTCGGCCATCGACACGGCGACCGCGCGGTTCAGCTCGACGACCGGCGAGCGGGTCAGGGCCACGAGGTCGCCGTAGAGCGAGGCGATGCGCGCCCAGTCGGTGTCCTCGGCGTGCGCTGCCCGGGCGTGGCAGGCCGCGATCGTCGCCTGGATCGCGTAGGAGCCGGTGCCGCCGAGCGCCTCGGCCCGGTCCAGCGCCGCGAGACCGTGCGTGATCAGCAGCCGGTCCCAGTGCGCACGCTCCTGCTTGTCCAGCGTCACGATCCGACCGTCGGGCCCGGTGCGGGCGCGCAGGCGGGACGCCTGGATCTCCATCAACGCCACCAGGGCATGGGTCTCGGACTCGCCGGGTGCCAGCGCGGCGAGCATGCGGCCGAGGCGCATCGCCTCCTGGCACAGGTCGGCGCGGGCCCACTGCGCGCCGACGGTCGCCGTGTAGCCCTCGTTGAAGACCAGGTACACGGCCTCGAGCACGGAGCTCAGCCGGTCGTCGAGCTCCTCGCCCACCGGGACCTCGAAGGGCACGTCGGCCGCGCTGAGCGCCTTCTTCGCCCGCGTGATGCGCGCCGCCATCGTGGTCGGCTGCACCAGGAACGCGCGGGCGATCTCCTCGGTCGACAGCCCGGCGACCATCTTCAGGGTCAGCGCGACGCGGGCGTCGACCGACAGCACCGGGTGGCACGCGGTGAACATGAGTCGGAGCACGTCGTCCTCGACGTGGGTGTCGAGCTCGAGGTCGTCGATCGGGGTCTGGTGATCACGCAGCTCGCGACCGAGCAGCTCGACGTTCCTCCGCAGGGTCACGGCTCGCCGGATCGCGTCGACACCGCGGCGGCGGGCGACGGCCATGAGCCAGGCGCCCGGGACGTCCGGGACGCCCGACCCGGGCCACTGCTCGAGCGCCGCGACGAGCGCGTCCTGCGCAAGGTCCTCCGCCAGCCCGACGTCGCGGACGAGGCGGGCCAGGCCGGCGATCAGCCTGGCGGACTCGATCCGCCAGACCGCCTCGATCGCCTGCTGGGTCGCCGAGGTCACTGCTACGTGTCGGCGCGCGCCCGCTCCTCGGCGGCCGCGAGCTCGGCCGGGAAGGAGTCGGCGAAGTCCTCAGGGCCCAGGATCTTGCGGAGCTCGACCTGACCCTCGCGCAGCGGCGAGCGCTTGACCCACTCGACGGCCTCCTCCATGGAGGCGACCTCCCAGATCGAGAACCCGGCGACGAGCTCCTTGGTCTCGGCGAACGGCCCGTCGATCACCGTGGGGCTGCCGCTGGAGTCGAAGGTGATCCGCTTGCCCTTGCTCGAGGGCTGGAGCCCGTCGGCGGCCAGCACGACGCCGGCCTCGACGAGCTGCTCGTTGAACTTGTCCATCGCCACGAAGTCCTCGGGGGAACCGAGCTCGCCGGACTCGGACTGCTCCGTCGCCTTGCCCAGAACCAAGACCTTCATCGTCGACTCCTTCGTTCCGCCCGGGACCGGCCCCGTCGGCCGGTCCCACTCTGGCTCGCCGATGCGTCGAACGGGAAGGGCCGGAATCGACACCGCCTACTCGAACGCCCCGACTGGATCGCGCCGGGCCGCCCGACGTGCCTGGAACCGGTGCAGGGTGCGCCCGATCGGCGGCAGCATCTGGAACACGCACAACGTGGCGAACATCAAGGTGTTCACGCCGACGAACAGGCTCAGCGCCTCGAACCAGGTCGTCTGCAGGATCGAGGACGGCAACGGGTTCCAGCGACGGAGCGTCGGCAGGGCGAGCATCACCGGGAGAGCGAGCGCGGCGGCGGTGGCCGTCGGCCGCGGGACGTAGTTCCAGCCCGACTTCTTCCGGGTGGCGATCTGCGCCAGCGACACGATGAACGTCCACTGCAGGAACAGCGAGTACCCCAGCTCGATCACCAACGGTGCCGCCAGCACCCGCCCGCGCCACCCCTCCGCCCACGCGGTCACCACGCGCTCGAGCAGGAAGATCAGCCCGACGGTCGTCCACAGCGCCGACCAGCGGAACCCGTCCGCCGCCAGCAGGGCGAGCGCCATGAGCAGCAGGTAGGCGTGCAGGGCGATGACCCCGTAGGCGAGCCCGACCTGCTGCCACCAGTAGCGGACGGTCGTGCGCGTGAGCCCGTAGGCGCCGATGTTCTCCAGCGCGCCGCGCTGCCAGCGGTTGCGCTGCTTGCGCAGGTCCCGCCACGTCGGCATGACCTCGGTGACGACGCGGCACTCCGACGGGGACGTCAGCTGCGCGCCGAGCGACTTCAACGCCAAGGTGAGCTCGTTGTCCTCCGTCATGGCCAGCGTGTCGTAGACGTCGCCGAACCTGCCGGGGATCAGGGAGCCCCGGGACTCCGCGATCGCGCGCATCGCGTACGCGCGGATCACCGACGCGGTGCCGGTGAGGACGAACACGTGGCCCTCGCGGCGGTCCAGCACGCGCTGGTAGCGGGCGAACTCGTTGCGCTGCATCTGCCCGAGGACCCGGCCGCCGTCCTCACCCGAGAACAGGCCACCCACCGCCATCAGGTCGGGGTCGTCGTCCAGCCGGCCCAGGGCGACCTCGAGGAAGTCGGACGTGATCGTCGAGTCGGCGTCCATCACGAGCACGACGTCCTGCGCGCCGGCCGTCGGCAGCAACCCGGCCAGCACCTGGTTGAGCGCGCCGGCCTTGGCCTCGGTGTTGCCGACGGTCTCGACGACCTCGACGCCGCGGCTCCGGGCGATCTGCAC
>NZ_JBFULZ010000132.1:0-11121 GCF_054049635.1 Cellulomonas sp. P5_C6
CCCGTCGTGGCTCCGGTGGAGCTCGCTCGCGAGCTCGACCTCCCCCTCCCGAAGGAGAGAGMGTCAGCCACCTCGGACGAGGAGGCGGAGCGGCTGCTGGCCGACCCCGCCGCCCTCGCCGAGCACGCTCAGGCCTGCCGCGCGCTGTACACGCGCGAGCACAGCCCGGACCACGTCGTCCTGCAGCTCGAGGAGATCCTCGGGACCGCCGGACTGCACCGTCCGCGTGACGGCTTCGCCCAACCCCTCGATCTCCTCGGCACGCCGGCGGACAGTGTGGTCCGTCACCGCGCGAGCAGCGTGCTCGACACCCTCAGGAGTACGTCATGACGCTCCCCCCCGAGCTTCGTTCCGGCGCGACGCAGGCGTTGCGCACCGCCACCGACCAGCAGCCCGTCGTGGAGGCCCGCCCCGCGCCGGCCGTCGCCGCCCCGGCTCCCGTGTCGCTCAAGCGGAAGGTCCGGTCGTCGGTCGGTCGCGTCGCGCGCCCGGCCCTCAACCGGATCCAGCCCGTGCTGCAGCGTGCCCAGCGGAGCACCGAGTCGCAGCGGCGCTCCCTCGACGAGGCGAACCGCCGGATCGACGAGCTGGAGCGCCGGATGTTCGACGCGGCCGGCGGCCGGGTCGACCTCGCCTTGATGCAGCAGCGGCTGCAGGCCAACGAGATCAACCAGACTCTGCAGAAGGCCGACTTCGGCGACGTGGTGCGCCGTTTCGAGTCGCTCGGCGACGCGATCGCGCCCGGAGCGGGCATCCACGCCGCCGCGATCCGGCTCGCTGAGCAGCGCGAGCAGCTGCACTCGCTCGACCGGCGCCTGCGGGTGCTCGACTCGCGCGTGAACTCCGCGCTCGTCGCCCCCGAGGGCGCTCCTCCGCTGCCCGTGGCGGGCACGCCCGCACCGACCGAGACGCCCGCGGCGAGCGCGGCCCCCGTGGAGCGGGACGCGGACGCGCACTCCGCGGGCTTCGACTACGTCGGGTTCGAGGGCCGCTTCCGCGGCGAGCCCGACGAGATCCTGCGCGTGCAGCGCGAGCGTTACATCCCGATCCTCACCGGTCACGGCCCCGTGGTCGACATCGGCTGCGGCCGAGGTGAGCTCCTCGACGCGCTGCGGGAGGCGGGGATCGACGGCATCGGCGTCGAGCCCGAGCCCGGCATGGCCGCGGAGGCCCGCGCGCGCGGCCTCGTCGTCGAGCAGACCGACGCGCTCGGCTTCCTGCGGGCCCAGGAGCCCGGCTCGCTGGGCGCGGTGTTCTCCGCCCACGTGCTCGAGCACCTCGAGCTCGACTACCTGCTCGAGTTCATCCAGCTGTCCCTGTCCCGGCTGCGGCCGGGCGGCATCTTCGTCGCGGAGACCCCGAACCCCGCGTCGCTCATCGTCCTGGGCAACAGCTACATCCTCGACCCCACGCACGTCTGGCCCCTGCACCCGTCGCTGACGTCGTTCCTGTGCGAGAGCGCCGGCTTCCGGGACATCCACCTCGCGTTCCACGCCCCCGCCACCGGCTACCACCTGCCCAAGGCGGAGCCGCAGCTGGGCGACCTGGCGCGCGTGGTCAACGAGGGCTTCGCGCGCCTCAACGACGTGCTGTTCGGTCCGCAGGACTACACGATCGTCGCGACCAAGGCCGCGAGCTGAACGCGCACCACGCCCGGGGGGTCGCGCTGCTCGGCGTCCTCGGAACGCTGACGCTCGCCGCCTGCACGGGTGGCAACCCCACGGCGATCCCGCGCAGCACGCCGACCGCGGGACCCACCCAGGTCGCGTCGACGCCGGCTGCCGGMGCGAGCACCCCGCCGTCGAGCACGCCCACCGCGACGACGGGCTCGCCGGACGCGACGAGTACGGCCGACCCGCCGGCGCCGGCCAGCGACGCGGTCCCCGTGCTCGCCGCGGCGTCGCTCGAGGCCGACGGTGTGGAGATGTCCGGCTACGTGCAGGGCGTCATCGTCGACGGCGGCACGTGCCGGTACCAGCTCACCGGTCCGAGCGGGACCACGACCGTCTCCACCGTGTCCCTCGCCGACGCGAGCGTGACGACGTGCCCGTGGGGGACGATCGCGTCCTCCGGGCTCACGTCCGGCACCTACGAGGCGCGGCTGGTGTGGGACTCCGTCGCGTCGCAGCCACTGACCGTCACCATCCCCTGACCGGCCTCGGGGGGCGCGGCCGGTCTCAGACCGCCGGGCCCTGCGGCAACGTGCCCAGCACGGCCTGCTCGAGCGTCGCGATGACCACGGGACCTCCGCCGGCGAGCGCGTAGACCGTGCTCATGCTCGTCACCGGGCGTCGCTGTCCGCCGGACGCCAGGTAGATCACGGGCGAGCCCGTGGACCGCACGAACAGCGGTCCGGTGAGGACTGCGGCCGTCCGGGGCAGCCCGGCGCAYGTCGACGGGTCGGTCGGGACGAACGACAGCCCGGTCGCGGTCGCGGCGGCCGCCGACAACGGGCGCAGCGAGCCACCGGTACCGACGTACGCCTGGCCGCCGCAGGACCACAGCGTGCCCAGCTCGCCTGCCGCGGTGGCGTAGCCCGTCAACGACGTGGCGGGCAGCTCGCTCAGGGCGCCGGCACCGAGCTCGGCCAGCACCGTGAAGGACGGCACGTGCCTGAGGGTCGAGGCGCCGTCGACGAGGAACACGTCCGGCCCGGCCACGGACTTGACCACACGGCCGGGCGTCAGCACGGCCGACCCCAGCGGCAGAGCGTCCAGGACCGACTGCTCGACGGTCGCGATGACCACCGGGCCCCCGGCGGCGAGCGTGTAGACCGTGTCCATGGAGGTGATCGGACGGCGCGTCCCGCCCGCGGCGAGGAACAGCGCCGGCGACTGGGCGGAGCGCACGAACAGCGGCCCGGTGAGCTGCTGCGTCGAGCGGGGCAGCGCTGCGCAGGTCATCGCGTCCATGGCCACGAACGGCAGGCCGGTCGCGTCGGCCGCCGCAGCGGACAGGGGCCGCAACGACCCGCCGGTGCCGACGTATCGCTGCGCACCGCACGCCCACAGCGTGCCGAGCTCCCCCGGCGCGACGGCGTACCCGGTCAGCGAGGCGGCCGGCACCGTGGTGTAGCCGGTGACGCCGAGCTCGGTCAGGACCGCGAACGACGGCACGTGACGCAGGGTGGAGGGCCCGTCGACGAGGTAGATGTCGGCGCCCGTCGAGGACTTCACGGCCCGGCCCGGGTCGAGCACGGGGGCACCCAGCGGGAGGGCGTCGAGCGCGGCCTGCTCGAACGTCGCGATGGCGACGGGAGCGCCGGCGGCGAGACCGTAGACCGTGCTCATGCTGCTCACGGCACGACGCTTGCCGCCGCTGGCCAGGTAGAGGTCCGGCAGCTGCGCGGAGCGCACGAACAACGGCCCCGCGATCTGCGTGCTCGAGCGGGGCACCGCACCGCAGGTGGACGGGTCCGTGGCCACGAACGCCAGACCGGTCGCGTCGGCGGCGGCGGCCGTGATCGGCCGCAACGATCCCCCGATGGCGACGTACTTCTGGGAACCGCAGGCCCACAGGGTGCCCAGCTGCCCGGGCGCGGCGGTGTACCCGGCCAGCGACGCCGGCGGCACCTCCTTGTAGCCGCTCAGCCCGAGCTGGGCGAGCAGCGCGAACGACGGGACGTGCCGCGTCACCGTCAACCCGTCGACCAGGAAGAGGTCGGCACCGGCGGACGACTTCACGACGCTGCCGGGCGTGAGCACGGGGCCGCCCTGCGGGATGGCGTCGAGCGACGCCTGCTCGAGCAGCACGACCGTCAGGGGCGCCCCGGCCGTGAGCGCGACGACAGTGTCCATCGTGGCGACCGGCCGACGCGTCCCGGCGGTGGCCAGGTACAGCGCCGGCGACTGCGCCGAGCGGACGAACACAGGTCCGGACGGGGTGGTCGGCGCGAGCGCGGCGAGGACCGCCGCCGAGACGACCGGCCCCGTCACGGATGCCGGCAGCTCGGCGCCCAGGCGGACGGCGCCGGACCCGGTCAGCCCGTAGCGGGTGCTGTCGGCGGCCTTGACCACGCCGGACAGCGTCGACCCGGTGGTCGTCATGGCGGCCACGCTGCGGCTGTCGAACGTCCGCGTGGGCAGCACCCGCGTCAGAGCGGACTGTCCGAGCAGCGCTGCGCTGACCGGGGTCGACCCCGACGCGTCCACGAGCACGCCGGCACCGGTGGCCGCGTTGCGCACCACGACGCCCGGCCGCACCAGCGGCGCGGTGATGGGCAGGTCGGCGCCGGCAGCATCGTTGAGGTGGGTGGTCGGCGTCGTGGGCGCGGCGGGTGCGAGCGCCAGCGACGCGGCGTCGAAGACCTCGCTGCGCTTGCCCGCGTGCACGTAGAACCACGAGCCCTCGACGGTCGTGTACGACTGCGAGAGCACGCCGCCGTTGGTGAAGCCCGCCATCTGGGCGTCGGAGAGCACGAGCGAGCCGTAGCTGTCGCACGAGGCGCCCCAGTCGGCCAGCATCGCGCAGTCCGGGACGCTGAACAGGTACCCGCGGTCGAACAGCGAGATCTTGCCGGCCCGGTCCCGGATGAACCGGCCGAGCGCGACGCCCGTGGGGCGCATGTCGAGCACCGACTGCGAGATCGTCGCGACGCCGCCCAGCGAGCTCAGCGAGTCGAGGATCACCGGGTTCTGCACCTGGTGCTTGCCGTCGATGGTCAGCAGGTAGACGGTCGGGCTGCCCGCCGCCTTCACCAGGTTCGCGCCGAACTGCGTCGATCCGAACCAGTCGCTGAACTCGCGGAAGAAGTTGCGGTTGCCGTACGACGAGCAGGAGTCGCCGGTCGTGTACATGTTGGCCAGCGCGGAGGCGTTCGGCTGGTACGGCGTGTAGGTGTAGAGCCCGGCCGTGGCCTGGTTCTCGATGAAGACGGGGCTGCTGCCGCACCGGGCCGCGTCCGGGTTGTACAGGACGTTCACCGTCCGACCGACGCGGTACGTGTAGTTCTGCGGGGTCAGCGCGTACTTCTTGAACTGGCGCGCGGCCCGGTACACCTGGTTGAAGAACCCGTAGTACTGCGCGTCGCAGGGCGCGGAGTCGGGGCACGCGAAGCCGGTGGCGGAGCGGTAGCGGGCGTCCGTCGGAGCGGAGGCGGTGACCAGCCCCTGCTCCTTCTGCAGGAGCACGAGCAGCACCTTCTGGCTGATCCCGCAGGCGGCGCCGACGTGCGCGATGACCTGCGCCGCCGTCTCGGCGGCCCGCCCCGTGTACGCCCCGCAGAGCCCGGCCTCGGCGGCCTGGCTGGTCGTCGCCGTGACGTAGTCCTTGAGGCACGTGTAGCCGGCGGTGCAGGTGGGCCGCTTGACGTTGAGGAACGCCTGGACGTCCCCCTCGCCCATCGCCGAGCCGTCGAAGAAGAGGGCGTCGCTGATGATGTTGCCCGGACGGAAGTCGCTCGCGGCGGCTGCCGACGAGGGTGGGGCGGTCGCCACGTCGACGGCGACGAGTCCCCCCGTGAGCACGGCGACGACCAGCATCATCGCCACCCACCACGAACGCCGCGCCATCACCGGACCCCCATCGTGTCGCGCTCCGGGCGTGCGCCGGTGCGCGGGCAGGCTACCCCGGATTGCCTAGCGATCGGCGCACCCGGGCAGGCGGGTCGCCGCCGGTCAGCTGCTCGGGATCGTCAGGGTGGGACGGTCGAGCAGCGCGGTGCGCACGCCGAACAGCTGGATGGCCGACAGGTCGGTCCGGTCGACGTGCCGGACGGTGACGGTCGAGTGCCCAGACGGCGCCAGGACCTGCGCATCCACGAGCCCGCCGGGCGTGACGTCGAGCGAGCCACCGTCCCAGCTCACGTGAACCGGACCCTCGTTCGGGTCGGTCCGGAACGTGAGCCGCACCCGCGCCTCGGACGACCTCGCGTTGTCGAGCACGATGTCGAGCCCGTCCCCCGGACCCACCCAGAGGCTGCCGCCGTCTGCGGTGCCCACCTGCACCCCGCTGCCCGGGTAGGGCAGCGTCGGGTGCACGGCGCCGTCGCCGGCCGCGTCGACCTGGTCCTGACCGTCGGTCGTGATCAGCGCGGCGCGCAGGGGCCGCAGGTCGTAGACCTCGAACCGCCCGTCGGCGCTCACCACCACCGGGTCGCCGACGGCCGCGCGCCAGGCGTCCGACACCGTGCTCGCGGTGTCGCCCAGGGCCTGACGGTCCAGGACGGCGGCGCCGGCGTCGGCAGCGGCGAGGAGGGCGGCCGCCGTCGTCGGGTCGGCCACGTCGGGGACGGTCATCCAGTCGCTCACGGAGCGGCCCTTGATGCCGCCGCCGGTCCAGCGCAGCGTGTCGGAGTGCAGGAACGGCCGCAGCTGGTCGGAGTCGAGGACCCCGTTGACCGGCGCGGTCTCGGGGAAGCCGGCGTGCGGCAGCTGGGCGACCATCGTGCCGGCGCCGAACTCCGCCTCGACGTCCGCGACCCAGGCGCCGTCCGCGGCGAACGCGGCCTGGTTCGCCGCGTGGTCGGGCCGGCGGATCGGGGCGACCTGGTCGTACACGCCGCCGAGCACCATCAGGACCGCCACGAGGGCCGCGACCGCCGTCGCCGCGCGGGCACCGGACCGGCGCGCGAACCATTCACGGGCGCCGTCGAGCATGAGGCCGACCGCCGCGAGGGTCAGGGCCGAGATGAGGATCGCCATCCGGTTCCAGCCGCGCACCACCGGCGAGACGAACGAGATGATCGTGGCCAGGCCGCCGACCGTCGAGAACAGCAGCGCGATGAGCGTGATGCCGGCCAGCTCGACCAGCGTGGTCAGCCGCCAGCCGACCCGCACGACGCTGTCCATCGGGCGCAGCACCCGCAGCACGGCGATCGCGATGAGTGCGACCAGGCCGAACGCGCCGACTGCCCCGAGCACGGGCTGCTCCGAGGCGAGGGGGTAGCTCCCGTCGTACCAGGCCCGCACGGTCGAGAGGAACGGGACCGCGTGGCCCGGCTGGGGCAGCAGCAACGACGTGATCTTGAGCGCGTAGAACTCGGCGTCGCCGGCGCTGCGGACCAGCGAGCCGGCGTTGTCGCCGTGGCTGTGCTGCCACAGGATGTCCGGGAGCATGTTGGTGACGATGAAGCCCAGGAACGCGATGCCGGCCATGACGGCGCCGCCGAACCGTCGCCAGTCGCGGCGGTGCACCAGCGACGCGAGCCCGCACACGGCGAGCAGGACGACCATGAACACGCCGTAGTAGGACGCGCCCGAGGAGACCAGCGCCGTGATCGCGAGCGTGGCCAGCGCGGGGCTGGTGAGCACCGCGCGCACGCTCCCCCGGTTCAGGGTCCACAACGGCTGCCCGCGCAGCACCCGCACGACGAGGATCAGGCCGAGCGGGACGGGGTAGTACGACGCCAGGAACAGGTGGTCCTCGCTGCGCATGAAGTGGTACGGCGCGAGCGCGAACAGGATGGCGAGTGCGGCCGACGAGATGCGCCCGACGCGGACCGCCCGGAAGAACACCATGCCGGTGAGCGCGGCGAGCGGGAAGCCGATGAGGAAGTAGACGTTGAGCGTGACGGCCCAGTCCTGCAGCACCCAGCCCATCATCTTCATGATCAGCAGGTGCAGGTTGTCGGCCGCCGGATAGTCGTGATAGCTCTGCCCGGCCGGGGCGCCCAGCAGGGGCTGGTACTCGTACCAGCCGGTCTGCAGCGTGGTCTTGACGTGCGCGGACACCGCGATCGCGTCGCCGTAGTAACGGAACGGCACGTGCAGGTCGGCGAGCCAGAGCCGCTCGGCCCACGCCGTGAACCCGATGGTGCCCAGCACCGCGGCGAGGTAGGCGAGGACGCTGCGTCCCTGGTCGCCGAGCCACCAGCTGCGGCGCGGGGTCCGGTCGGCGGCGGGCGCGGTACCGTCGGCGCCGCTCACCTCGACGTTGCGAACGGTGGACACGACTGCTTCACTCCCTGCGATCCGGTGACGAGCAGGTGCGAGCGTACCGTCCGCTCAGGCCGCGGCCGTCACGCCGCCGGGCCCGCGGGGACGAGGTCGAGCGAGGCCTGCGGCACCAGGGCGACGACGAGACCGGAGCCGGCGGCGAGCGCGTACGCGCGGTCCATCGTCGCCACGGGCCGCTTCGTCCCCCCGCTCAGCAGGTACAGCGCCGGCGCGCCCGTGGACCGCACGAACACCGGGCCGCCCCACGCCCCGCCGCGCGGCACCACGCCGAGCGTCAGCGGGTCGACGGCCGTCGCCGGCGCCCCGCCCGTGGCGACGACGCCCGCCGGGATCGGCGCCATGCTCCCGCCGATGGCCACGTAGTCCCGGCCGCCGCTGCGCCACAGGGTGCCCAGCGGCTGCGCCGCGACGGTGTAGCCCGTCACGGAGGCGACCTCCGTGAACGTCGTCGAGATCCCGACCGCGCGCGCGACGTCGAACGAGGGCAGGTGCACCAGCCCGGACAGCCCGTCGACCACGTACACGGGGGCCGCGCCGGCCACCTTCACCAGCGAGCCCGGCGCCAGCAGGGTCGCGCCGGTCGGCACGGCCGCGAGCCCGGCGGCGGGCACCTCCTGCAGGACGAACCGCGAGCCGGCCGCGACCGCGTAGGCGACGGCCATCGTCGGCACCGGGCGCTTCACGCCGCCGGCGAGCACGAACAGCGCGGTCGACCCGGTCGCCCGGACGAAGACCGGTCCGCTCCAGGACGTCGTCGAGAGCGTGTGCGCGCAGGTCAGCGGGTCCATCGTGGTCGCGGGCGCGCCGTCGCTCGCGACCACCCCGGCCGGGATCGGCGCCATCCGGCCGCCGAGCGCCACGGCGTCCTGCGTCCCGCAGCGCCAGACCGTGCCGAGCGGCTGCGCGGCCACCGTGTACCCGGTCGTCGACGCCGACGGGATCTCGGTGTACCCGGTCGGGAGACCGACCGAGCGCGCCATCTCGAAGGACGGGAGGTGGACGAGCCTCGAGAGCCCGTCGACGACGTAGACCGAGGGCGCTCCGGCGACCTTGACCAGCGTGGCCGGGGCCAGGAGCGGCGGACCGGACGTCACGTCGTCGAGCGCGGCCTGCGGCACCAGCGCGACGACCAGCGGGGAGCCGGCCGCGAGGGCGTAGGCCACCTCCATCGTCGGCACCGGGCGCTTCACGCCGGCGGCGAGCACGAACAGGTCGGTCGACTCGACGGACCGGACGAACAGCGGGTTGACCGGTCCGCCGGGCGCCAGCGCGGTGATCAGCGCGGTGTCGACCGCGACCCCGGGGTCTCCCGGCACCTGGTCGACGGCGAGGACCACCGAGCCGCCCATGGTCAGCGCGACCCGCCGCCCGTCGGGCGCGCGCAGGACGCCGGTGAGGTCGCCGCGCGGCGCGGGCAGCAGGGCCACGCTGGCGTCGTCGAGCGGGCGCAGCGGGAGCGCCTGGCCGATCCGCGCCGTCGCGATGTAGGCCGCGGACATCCGCAGCCCGGCGGCCCGGTCGAGCAGCACGCCGGCGCCGCTGCCCCGGCCCTGGACGACGATCCCGGTCCGCACGATGGGTGCGCCGAGCGGGAGGTTGTCGGCGACGGCTTCCCCGAGGGTGATCGCGGCCCCGTTCGGCTGGACCGGCGACGCCTGCAGCGCGACGGCGTCGGCGATCTCGTACCGCGTCCCGCCGGACACGACGAACTGCCGTCCGGTCGGCGTCACGAAGGCGGTGGTGAGCTCGGGCCCGCGGGCCAGCAGCGCGACCATCGGGTCGGGCAGGGCCATCGTCGGGAAGTCCGCGCAGCTGGCCCCCCAGGCCGCGAGCTCGGCACAGTCGCCGGCGCGGTGCACCGTGCCGGAGTCGACCAGGTCGATCTCCCCGGACTGGTCGCGGATGAAGCGCCCGAGCTCGACGCCGCTGGTCCGGGCGTCGAGCGCGCCCTGGTCGACCACCGCGACCGGGCCGAGCGGTGCGAACGCGGCGAGCACGTTCACGTCCGTGAGCCGGTACTTGTGGTGCGCGGTCGCCAGGTAGACCGACGGGCTCGCCGCCGACTTCACCAGGTTCGCGCCCAGCCCGCTCGCGCCGTACGCGTCCCAGTACTGCCGCGCCAGGCCACGGATGGTGTTCATGTACTGGTAGCCGATGTCGCCCGGGCAGGCCGTGAAGGCCACGTCGCGGTGCGCGAAGATCGTCGGCAGCGTCAGCGTGGTGCCGGCGGGGTACTTCGAGTTCTCGCCGCCCAGCGTGTAGTACGTGACCGATCCGGTGGGGTCGACGCCGTAGGCGCCCAGCCGCCAGGCCGCGACCCGGGCCACGGCGTCGAGCTGCGCGCCGGTGGGGGCCTGCGAGGTGTAGTTGCCGAGCATCGAGATGCCGACCGTCGCGGTGTTGAAGCCGCCGGCGTGCACGCCGATGACCGCCTTGGTCAGCGAGCCCTCGCGGCCCTCGTAGATGTTTCCCCACTTGTCGACGACGAAGTTGTAGCCGATGTCGCACCAGCCGCGGGACTCGATGTGGTACCGCTGGTCGTTGCGCAGCGCCTGCATCGCGTCGGCGACCGTGCCGTAGTCGCCGTCGGCGGTGTGGTGCACCACGGCACCGACCAGCCGCGAGGCGACGTCCGGCGCGCACGCCGGGGCACGGGCACCCCAGGCGGCCCGGCTGATGATGGCGGGCTGCGACGAGACCGCCGTCGGCAGCGCGGCGGCCTGCACCGTGCCCGCGCCCGGGACGCCCGCGTGGCCGCCGGACAGCGGCGCCGCGCTCGCCGGCACCGGGTCGGACGCGACGAGGGTGACCTGGAGGTCGGCGGGCGCCGCGTCGGGGGCGACGACCAGCGAGACCTGCACGGCGTCGGCGTCACCGACCCAGAGCGACGGCGTGCCGTCGCGCACCTGGSGCCGGTCCTCGACCGTGCCGCTGTCGGGGCTCTCGTCCGCGGTGCCCAGCGGCACCCACGCGCTCCACGTGTCGCCGTCGCGCGTCCGGACCTGCGGTGCCACGTCCCCGACCGCGCTGCCTGCGGCCCACGTGACGCCCACCGTCTGGAACGTGTCCGACTCGATGACGTCGCTGACGACGCGGGCGGGCTCCGGCGCCGGCGTCGCCGGCTCGGTCAGGTCGACCGGCACCTCGTCGACGGACACGTCCGGCGCGGCCGCCGCGGCGGGGGCGACGACCGGGGCCGCGACCGCCGCGGGGGTGGCCTGCGCGG
>NZ_JBFULZ010000133.1:0-11106 GCF_054049635.1 Cellulomonas sp. P5_C6
CGACATGCTCCTCGCGGCCGACGCCCGGTCCGTCGACGCCGTCCCGGTCGACGTCACCGCCGTGGTCGATGCGGTGGTCGACGCCGCGCGCGCGGCGGCCGTGGGTCGCGGCGTGGTGCTGGAGTCGTCGGGGCACGCGGGCGCGCGTGCGCTCGCCTCCCCCGTGTCGTTGCGCCGGGCGGTCACGGCTCTGGTCGACAACGCCATCGACCACGCCCGCACGCAGGTCGGGGTCGAGGTCGCCTCGCGCGCGGGGCGGGTGATGATCCAGGTGCGCGACAACGGCCCGGGGCTCCCGCCGGACGACGTCGAGCTGTTCCGCCGGTTCGCCTCGCACCGCGACGGCAGCGCCGACGACGGCGACCGCCGGCACTACGGCATCGGTCTGGCCCTGGTCGCCGAGGTGGCCGCGCAGCACGGCGGGACGGTGACCGCCGCGGCACGCGAGGACGGCGAACCCGGCGCCGTGGTCACGCTCGAGCTGCCTGCAGCTCCGTGACGACGGCCCCGTCGGCACCGACCGCGACGACGGCCGCGGCGCCGTGCTCGACGGCCCACCGGATCCCCTCCGGCCCCATCGCGAGGACGCACGTCGCCAGCACGTCGGCCGTGGTGAGGTCGGGGGCGATCACCGTCGCGGACTGCAACCCGGTGGCGACCTCCCCGGTCCGGCCGTCCCAGACGTGCTCGCCGCGCTCGTACGTGCCGGACGTCGCGACGGCGCCGTCCCGGACCTCGAGCACGGTGAGGAACGACTGCGGGTCGGCGGGATCCCGCACGCCGACGTTCCAGCCGCGGCCGGGCTCCGGCTCCCCGCGGACGACGACGTCGCCCCCCGCGTTGAGGCAGAACGTCGTCAGCCCCGCGGCGACCAGCACGTCCGCGGCACGCTGGGCGGCCCAGCCCTTCACCACGCCGTCGGTGTCGAGCGAGCCGTCGGGCCGTCGGACGCTGAACGCTCCGCCCGACGCGGCCTCGAACCGTTCCGCGATGCCGAGCACCTCGCGCAGGTCGGCGCTGGGCTCGGGGCACTCGCCGCGGTCGAACCGGCTCACCTCGCTGTCCGGACGGAACCGGCTGAACCGACGGTCGGCGTCGTGCATCCGGTCGAACGCCTCGCGGACCACGCCCTGCACGTTGATGTCGTCGCCCTCGTGGCGGACGTCGACCGACATCGGCACGCCCATCACCAGCTCCAGGTGGCGCACGCGTCAGCCCTTCTGGTCGATGGCCGACTGCACGGACTCGGCGTAGGCCTCCGACGTGTAGGTGGCACCGGAGACGGTGTCGATGTGGGCCGACTGGGCCGAGACGACCTCCTGCGCCAGGATCGGCGTGGCCCGCTGGTTGATCATGATGCTCTCGCCGTGGCCGCCGGGCGTCTGCAGGGCCTGCACGTCGGTGATCTGGCCGGAGGCGAACGTCACCGACACCTGGACCGGGCCGTACCGGGTCTGCACCGTGGAGCCGACGATGGTCACCGTGTCGTTCGTGGTGGTCGCGGCTCCCGAGCCGGTGCTGGTGGGCGCCGAGGAGTCGGAGGAGCTCGACGAGCTCGAGGAGGAGCCGGACGAGCTCGAGGAGCCCGAGCTGGTGCTCCCCGCTGCACTCCCGGAGGAGGTCGAGGAGTCGCCCCCGGACGCGGTCGCGGCGGTCGGCTCAGGGGCCAGCACCGCGAACTTGGCGAATCCTGCGGCCCCCATCGCGGCCACAGACCCGGTGTAGATCAGGGTCCCCCGCCAGCGTGTCGTCATGACTCGATCTCCTCTCGGTGGATGGCCGTGCGCGGGACGCCCAGGGCGCGGGCCGACCGCACGACCGCGTCGGTCATGGCCGGTGGGCCGCAGACGAAGACGTCGCGGGTGTGGATGTCGGGCACGAGCGCCCGCAGGTGCCGGGCGTCGAGCGGGTCGTACCCCAGCTGACGGCGCCGACCGGGCACGGGCAGGTACGTCAGGCTGGGCGACGGCGTGAACTCCGCCGCGAGCGCGAGCCCGGCGGCGTCGTGCGCCCGGTGCACGACCACCAGCTGGTGGCCCCGCCGGAGCAGGTCCTCCGCCAGCGCGCGCACCGGACCGACGCCCGCTCCCCCGGCGACCAGGAGCGCCTTGCGGGTGGTCGCCCGGTCCGCGGTGAAGCGCCCGAACGGGCCCTCGACCTGCACTCGCGTGCCCGGTCGGAGGGTGGCGACGGCCGACGAGTGATCGCCGAGCGCGCCGACCGTGAACCGGAGGTGGTCGCCGGTCGGCACCATCGACAGCGAGTAGGGGTGGGCGGTCCAGAGGTGCCCGGGCGCCAGGAACCGCACGAGGAAGAACTGGCCGCCACGCGCCTCCAGCGCCGCGAGCCCGCGGCCCTCGAGCCACACGCTGGCGAGCCCGGGGCCCTCGGAGACGACGGCCGAGACGCGCAGGGCGAGCCGGCGGTGCGCCATCAGCGGCAGCACGACGCGCCAGGTCAGGATCGCGGCGGCCGTCCCGGCGTACAGCAGGATCCAAAGCCCCCGCGCGATCGGTGAGTCGACGAAGTGGGTGCCGCCGGCCACCTGGTGGAAGAAGGCCAGGAAGATCCCGGCGTAGATGCTGAGGTGGATCGCGAACCAGACCTCGTAGGAGAGCTTCTGGCGGGCCAGCCGGGCGCTCGAGAGCCCGACGGCGAGGAAGAGCACGGTCCCGATCAGCGCCGGCCACAGGTAGGGCTGCCGGGCGAGGACGCCGGGGACCTCGGCCCACAGCGTCAGGCCGTCCAGCAACGAGCCGCCCACGATCATCAGGGCGACGTGCGTGAGCACCAGCAGCACGACCGAGGTGCCCAGCGAACGGTGCCAGGCGACCAGCCGGTCGAACCCGATCGCCCGCTCGAACCACGGCACCCGGGCCACCAGCAGCAGCTGCGCGCAGACCAGGTACGAGGCGAGCAGCCCTGCCAGCTCACCGAGCGCCGTCAGCGCGCCGCCGGGGGTCGAGCCCACGGTCGACGCGGTGCCCGTCCACCAGAACAGCGAGACGGCGAGGACGCCGAGCCAGATCACCGGCAGCACGCCGCTGCGCGGGCTGGTCGTCGGCTCTGCGACGCGCGGCGCTGTCGCCGGTGGTTGCCAGGTGGTCGTTGCCATGTGACGAGTCTCGCGACGAGATCTCAGAGGATTCTCCGAGTCTCCTGTCAGCAACCTGTGCGGCGCTCAGTCGCGGGCGTAGCGCCGCACGAACGCCTCGAGGATCAGCGGCGGCGCCCACACGTCGGCGGTCCGCACGCGCGCGACGACCTCGTCGTACTCCTTCGGCCGGTAGTACCCGTAGTCGCGGTACACCCCGATCCGGGTGGTGATCCCCGCCAGGTCCAGCTCGGGGTGGAACTGGGTGGCGTACAGGTTCTCCCGCACGCGGAACATCTGGACGGGGCAGGTCGCCGACGAGGCGAGCAGCACCGCGCTCGCCGGCAGCACGCGGCAGGCCTCCTTGTGCCCGACGTACGCCTCGAACGACGACGGCAGCGCCTCGAGCAGCGGGTCCGCCCGTCCGTCGTCCGTCAGCGTGACGGTCACCGCGCCGATGGGCTCGCCGTAGGTCCCGTCGATGACCGCGCCCTGGTGCACCCCCAGGGTGCCGACGCCGTAGCAGGCGCCGAGGAACGGCAGGTCACGGTCGACGACCTCGTCCAGCAGCGTGGAGACCTCGGCCTCGACCCGCCGCTGCACCGGCGACTTGTCCTGCTCGGGCTTGCTGGCGTCGAACGGGCTCCCGCCGACGATCACGCCGGAGTACCGATCGAGCGACACGGGCAGGAACGGCGCCTGCTCCATCCGGACGCGCTCGAGCTCGTCGGCCCGCAGCCCGCCGAACCGCCGGAAGGCGGCTTCCTCCCCGTCCGCGGCGACGTCCTCGGCGCGCGAGCTGAGCAGCAGGAACGGCTTCATCTCGCGCCCGTCGTCACCCTGCTCGCGTCCTCCGGCCCGAGCATCCAGCGGATCGACCGTGTCGCGACCCCGCCCGCCGTCCGTGCCGCCGCCAGCCCGACGCGACCGGGGCGGTCCAGGCCGAGCAGCTCGAACGACCACGCCGGCATCGAGGCGACGGCGGCCCGCGCGAGCATCGTGTAGCCCGGCCGCAGCGTGCGCGGCACCGGCGGCTCGTGCAGCAGGAAGTCGGCGGCCTCGCGCGCGGCGGTCGACGGCGCGAGCGCGGGGCGGAACTCCTCGAGCGCCTTGCCCAGCTCGGCGACGGACTCGGGCACCCGCTCGGCGCCGAGCGCGACGGCGACGCGCGAGGCCTGAGCGACGTACTCGTCGGCCCCCGCGGCGTCGAGCGGGCGTTGCCCGTACACGCGGTGCGACCGCAGGAAGCTGTCGACCTCGGCCACGTGCACCCAGCGCAGCAGGGTCGGGTCCCCGGCGAAGTACTCGAGCCCCTCGGGGGTCGTACCGCGGATCCGCTCGTGCACCCACCGCACCCGGTCGATCGCGGCCGTCGCGTCGTCGATGGTGCCGAACGTCGTGACCGCCAGGAAGGTGCTGGTCCGCGCGAGCCGCCCCCACGGGTCGCCGCGGTACCCGGAGTGCGCCGCAACCGCCGCCATCGCCGCGGGGTGCAGCGACTGCAGCAGCAGCGCCCGCATGCCGCCGACGAACATCGAGGCGTCGCCGTGGACGGTCCGGATGGCCGAGCCGGGCGGGTACCAGCGGGGGCCGGGCGTGCCGTGGATGCGCTCGCGGCTGGCCAGCCCGTCCGGTCCTGCGACGCGCAGGAACAGCTGGGTCCCTGCCCGGTCCCGCACGGCGGCGAGGCTCTGCACGACGGCTCCTCCCGCTCGGCGCTCCCCCTGCCCGTCGATGGTAGGTCGCGCTGTACCGTCCCCGCCCGGTCACGCCATGCTGACCCCCATGACCACGCTCACCCACGTCGGCGGTCCGACGCTGCTCATCGAGATCGACGGCTGGCGGCTGCTCACCGACCCGACGTTCGAGGCGCCCGGCCGCGGGTACTCGTTCGGCTGGGGATCGCACGGCACCAAGGTCGCCGGACCGTCGGTGAGCCTGGAGGACCTCGGCCCGATCGACGCCGTCCTGCTCACCCACGACCAGCACGCGGACAACCTCGACGACGCCGGCCGGGCGCTGCTGCCGTCCGTCGGCAAGGTCCTCACCACCGTGCCCGCCGCGCGGCGCCTCGGTGGCAACGCCGTCGGCCTCGAGCCGTGGCGCACGACCACGCTGGAGGGCCCGGACCGGCCGTCGCTCACCGTGATCGCGACCCCCGGACGGCACGGACCGCGGTTCAGCCGCCCGATCGTCGGCGACGTGACCGGGTTCGCGATCAAGCGCTCGGGCGCCGACGAGGTCGCCGTCTGGGTCTCGGGCGACACCGTGCTGTGCGAGGCGGTGCGGGACGTAGCGCGCCGGCTGACGGTCGACGTGGCCGTGCTGCACCTGGGCGCCGTCCAGTTCGGGATCAGTGGTCCGATCCGCTACACGTTCACCGCGCGCGAGGGCGCCGAGGTGGTCGGCCTGCTGCGGCCGCGGGTCGTCGTCCCCGTGCACTACGAGGGCTGGTCGCACTTCCGGCAGGGCCGCGACGTCATCGAGCCGGCGCTGGCGGCGACGGGCGCGGACGTGCGCTGGCTCGAGAGCGGCCGGGCGGCGGAGATGGGCTGATCGGGTGAGCCGCCCGGGACCCGACACCCGGACGACCGCGTCCACGCCACGATGAGCCGGTGCTCGCCCACCGTCGCCTGCTCGTGCCTCTCGCCGTGGGCCTCGTCCTGGCGGGCGCCGGCACTGCCGTCTGGCTGAACCGGTCACCCGCGCCGCTGGCGCCCCTCGCGGTCGAGACGCTGGCACCCCCCACCGGTATCCACCTGCCCGCGCACGTGGTCGCCGGCGGCCACGACGGGACGGCGTTCTCTCTCGACGCCCCCGCGCAGGGCGAGCTCGGCGGCAACCTCTACACCATCCCGCTGGCGGCTCCGCCGACGCTCTCCTCCGTGGGCATCCTCTGGCTGGAACCCGTCGACGTGTTCCGCTCGCTCGAGAGCTACACCGACTGGCAGCGGCGGGATCCGGAGGACTCGCACGTCGTCGGGGATCCGGTGATCGAGCACAGCGCGCTGGGCGTGGCGGTGCGCAAGGACCTGGTGCTGACGGCGGGAGTCACCATCACGCAGTGGGCCGTCGAGCACGACGGGCGCCTCTACCTGGTCGAGTGGTCGCACCGCCCGGACGACGCGACCTGGCAGCCGACGGTCGAGGCCATGATCGCGTCCTGGCGCTGGGCCTGACCTCAGCCGCCGGCGCGCACCAGCTCGACGCCCCGGTTGGCCAGCTGGTCCGCCCGCTCGTTGCCCGGGTCCCCGGCGTGGCCCTTGACCCAGACCCAGACGACGGTGTGCCGGGCGACCTCGGCGTCGAGGGCCTCCCAGAGCTCCTGGTTCTTCACCGGCTTCTTGTCCCCGGTGCGCCAGCCGTTGCGCTTCCAGCCGGCGACCCACTTGGTGACGCCGTTCATCACGTAGGTCGAGTCCACGTGCAGCGTCACGGTGCACGGCTTGGTCAGCGCGCGCAGGCCCTCGATCACCGCGGTGAGCTCCATGCGGTTGTTGGTGGTCAGCGGCTCGCCGCCGAACAGCTCGCGCTCGTGCTCGCCGTAGCGCATCCAGGCACCCCAGCCACCGACCCCCGGGTTGCCCTTGCAGGCGCCGTCGGTCCACATGTCGACGGCCGGTCGCTCGCTCACGGCCCACACCCTAGACGTCGGCGCGCATGGGACCATCGACGCACGATGAGCACCCCCACGCTGGCCGATCGCATCCCGGCCGATCCCACCGACTCCGACGCGCTGTACGAGGCCTTCACCGGCTGGGCCGACGACCAGGGGCTGACCCTGTACCCGCACCAGGACGAGGCCCTGCTCGAGCTGGTGACCGGCGCGCACGTGATCCTGTCCACCCCGACGGGCTCGGGGAAGTCGCTCGTCGCCGTGGCGGCCCACTTCGTCGCCCTGGCCCAGGGCCGCCGGACGTACTACACCGCCCCGCTCAAGGCGCTGGTCAGCGAGAAGTTCTTCGCGCTGGTCGAGGCCTTCGGCTCGGCGAACGTCGGCATGATGACCGGCGACTCGGCGGTCAACCCGGGCGCCCCGATCATCTGCTGCACGGCGGAGATCCTGGCCAACGTGGCCCTGCGCGACGGCGACGACGCCGACGTCGGCCAGGTGGTCATGGACGAGTTCCACTTCTACGCCGACCCGCAGCGCGGCTGGGCGTGGCAGGTGCCGCTGCTCGAGCTGAGCACGGTCCAGTTCGTGCTCATGTCCGCGACGCTCGGCGACGTCGGCTTCTTCGCCGAGGACATCACGCGCCGGACCCACCAGCCGGTCGCCGTCATCGCGAACGCCGAACGGCCCGTGCCGCTGACGTTCACCTACGCGATCGAGCCGCTGCACGAGCTGCTGGACGAGCTGGTGAAGACGCGTCGCGCCCCCGTCTACGTCGTGCACTTCACGCAGAAGGAGGCCGTCGAGCGGGCGCAGTCGCTCATGTCGACGCCGCTGGCCAGCCGCGAGCAGCGGGACCGGATCGCCGACGAGATCGCGGGCTTCCGGTTCGGTCCGGGCTTCGGGCGCACGCTCAACCGGCTGCTCCGGCACGGGGTCGGTGTGCACCACGCGGGGATGCTGCCCAAGTACCGCCGGGTGGTCGAGCGGCTGACGCAGAAGGGTCTGCTGCCGGTCGTCTGCGGCACGGACACGCTCGGCGTCGGCATCAACGTGCCCATCCGCACGGTGCTGCTGACCAGCCTGGTGAAGTACGACGGGGTCCGGATGCGGCACCTGTCCGCACGCGAGTTCCACCAGATCGCGGGCCGCGCCGGCCGGGCGGGCTTCGACACCGTCGGCGAGGTCATCGTCCTGGCCCCGGAGCACGTGATCGAGAACCGCAAGCTGCTGGAGAAGGCGGGCGACGACCCCCGCAAGCTGAAGAAGATCGTCCGCAAGAAGGCCCCCGAGGGGCAGGTCAACTGGACCGACAGCACGTTCGAGCGCCTGCGCGACGCCCCGCCTGAGCCCCTGACCAGCAGCTTCGCCGTGTCGCACGCGATGGTCCTGCACGTGCTGGCCCGCGACGGCGACCCGGTCGCGGCGATGACGAAGCTGCTCACCGACAACCACGAGCCGCCGGGCGCACAGGGCAGGCACGTGCGCCAGGCCATCGCCGTGTACCGCTCCCTGCGGGCGGCCGGCGTGATCGAGCGCCCCTGGGTCGAGGACCCGACGGCTCCGCACGGGCGCCGCCGGGCGGTGCAGCTCACGGCGGAGCTGGCGCCGAACTTCGCGCTCAACCAGGCCCTGTCCCCGTTCGCGTACGCGGCTCTCGACCTGCTCGACCGCGACGACCCGGCGTACGCGCACGACGTCGTCTCGGTCATCGAGGCGACTCTCGACGACCCCCGCCAGGTGCTCTCCGCGCAGGAGAACCGCGCCCGCGGCGAGGCCGTCGCGCAGATGAAGTCGGACGGGCTCGAGTACGACCAGCGCATGGCCCTGCTCGAGGACGTCGGCTACCCCAAGCCGCTCGCGGAGCTGCTCGAGGCCATGTTCGTCACCTACCGGCAGACCAACCCGTGGGTCGCGGACCTGGCCCTGTCCCCCAAGTCCGTGGTGCGCGACATGCACGAGCGCGCCATGAGCTTCGCCGAGTACGTCGCGTACTACCAGCTGGACCGGACCGAGGGCGTGCTGCTGCGCTACCTCGCCGACGCCTATCGGGCCCTGCGCCAGACGGTCCCGGAGGAGGCGCGCACCGAGGAGCTGTGGGAGATCATCGAGTGGCTGGGCGACCTGGTCCGGCGCACCGACTCGAGCCTGCTGGACGARTGGGAGCGGCTCAGCAACCCCCTCGACGAGCACGGCGCCGACGCCCCCGGCGGGATCGACGAGGACGTCCCCGAGCCGATCACCGCCAACCCGCGCGTGTTCCGGGCGCTCGTCCGCGGGGCCCTGTTCCGTCGGGTCGAGCTCGCGGCGCGCGAGTACTACGGCGGTCTCGCGCAGCTGGGCGACCTCGACCCCGACGAGGTGCCGTGGGACGCCGACCGCTGGCGGACCGCGCTCGACCCGTTCTACGACGACCACGACGAGATCCTCACGGGCGCCCCGGCGCGCGGCCCGGCACTGTTCCAGGTCACCCCGGGCCGCGGCTCGTGGCAGGTGCGCCAGCTGCTCGACGACCCCGAGGGCGACCACGACTGGCGCATCGACGCGGTGGTCGACCTGGCGGGATCCGACGAGACCGGCGAGGTGCAGCTGCGGATCGCGGTGGTCGGGCCTCTGGGAGACCTGACAGGCTGAGGCATGGCCACCTGGGACGACGTCCGTCGCGAGATCGCCGCGCTGCCGGAGACGTCGCAGGGGTCGGGGCTGGACTGGAGCGTCCGGTCCAAGCCGCTCGCGTGGGACCGGCCGCTGCGCGTGAAGGACCGGGAGGCGCTCGGCGCGTCGACCCCCGAGGGACCGATCCTCTGCGCGCGGGTGCCCGGGCTCGAGGCCAAGGACGAGCTGATCGCCCGCCTGCCCGACGTCTACTTCACGACGCCGCACTTCCACGGCTACCCGGCGATCCTCGTGCGTCTCGACGTCATCGACGTGCCCGAGCTGCGGGACCTGCTCACGGAGGCGTGGCTGGCGCAGTCACCCCGGAGGCTCGCGGCGCAGTGGCTGGACGCCCACCCCGGCGGTCCCGGCTGAGACGCCGACCGAGCACGCCCGCGGACCGGCTACCGTTCGCGCATGGCGACAGACCCGGCGACCCAGCCGTCCGAGCGCCGCGGGAGGTCACCGCGGTTCGTGTTCCTGGCCTGCCTGGCGGCCGCGCTGGTGTCCTCGTTCGTGCTGCAGAACCTGGTGGCGCTCCTGGTCGCGGTGGCGCTCGTGGTGACCGCGATGGTGCTCCAGCTCCGCGGCAGGAACCCGGCCACCTGGTTCGCGGCCGGCACCGGCGTCGCGGCGGGCGCGCTGATCTACCTGATCGTCATCCAGCTCGTCGGCCGGTAGGCCTCACTGCCCGTAGGCGGCCATGATCCGGTCCGACGGGACGATCTGCTTGCCCAGCGGGAACAGCGAGATGGGCACCATCTTCCAGTTCGCCAGCGCGAGCGGGATCCCGATGATCGTGATCGCCTCCGCGATGCCCGTGACGATGTGCATGAGCGCCAGCCACCAGCCGGCCACGATCACCCAGATGATGTTGCCGATCACGGACCAGGCTCCGGCCGTGGGCTTGTCGACGACCGTGCGCCCGAACGGCCACAGGGCGTAGCTGGCCATCCGGAACGACGCGATGCCGAACGGGATCGTGACGATGAGGATGCAGCAGATGATCCCGGCGATCACGTACCCGATGGCCAGCCACAGCCCGGCGAGCACGAGCCAGATGATGTTCAGCAGCGTCTTCACCGGGCCAGCCTGCACCCTGCGCGGTCGTGGGCGGTATCCGGGAGCACCCTGATCGGCCCCTATCGTTGCGACGTGGCGAAGAAGGAGCACACCCCGGTCGGCACCCCCGCGCTCGTCGCGCTCGCCGCGGCCGGCGTCCCGCACACGGCGCACGCGTACGAGCACGACCCCGCGAGCTCGCTGGGCTACGGGCTCGAGGCCGCGGACGCGCTGGGGGTGCCCGCCGAGCAGGTGTTCAAGACCCTGATGACGGTGGTGGACGGCACGCTCACGGTCGCCGTCGTGCCGGTCACCGGCCAGCTCGACCTCAAGGCCCTGGCGCACGCGGTCGGCGCGAAGAAGGCCACCATGGCGGCGAAGCCGGACGCCGAGCGCGCGACCGGGTACGTCGTCGGCGGCATCTCGCCGCTGGGCCAGCGGACCCCGCACCCGACGGTCGTCGACGAGACCGCGTGGCTGTTCGACACCGTCCTGGTCTCCGGCGGCCGGCGCGGCCTCGACGTCGAGCTCGCCCCGGACGACCTGGTGCGCCTCACCGCGGCCGTGGTCGCGGACATCGCGAAGGGCTGACCGGCGTGGACGATCACGGCCTGGGCGGCCGGCTGGCGCAGGTGCGCCGACGGGTGGCCGCGGCGGCCCGGGCGGCCGGGCGCGACCCGCG
>NZ_JBFULZ010000134.1:0-11007 GCF_054049635.1 Cellulomonas sp. P5_C6
CCCTGGCCCCGCCGCGGACCGTCCCCGTCCCGGTCCCCGGCCGGTCCGGGCGCCGGAACCCGGGGCGCCAGGTCCTCGTCGGCGTGCTCGCCGTCGTGCTGCTGGCGGTGCTGTGGGAGCTGGTCAAGGTCGTCGTCCCCGACACGGGCGGCCACGTCGGCGGGGCGAGCCTGCTGCCGCGGACCGACGACGTCGCGATGCCGCACGTCTGGGAGATCGTGCAGCGGGTGCTGCAGCCCGAGACCTCTGCCACGGGCTCGCCCACGGTCCTGAGCGCGATGTTCGCCGCGTGCTGGTTCACGTTGCGGGTCGCGCTCGCGGGCTGGCTGCTGGGGTCGGTCGGCGGCCTGCTGCTCGCCGCGCTGATGCAGCGCTCGCCGCTCGCCGAGTCCGCGCTGGTGCCGTGGGTCGTCCTGAGCCAGACCGTGCCGCTCATCGCGCTCGCGCCGCTGGTGGTCGGCTGGGGCGGCCGGATCCACCTCGGCGGGCTCGAGTGGCAGCGCTGGATGTCGGTGGCGCTGATCGCGAGCTACCTGGCGTTCTTCCCGGTCACCATCGGCGCCCTGCGGGGGTTCCAGTCGCCTCCGGCCGCGCAGGTCGAGCTCTACCGGTCCCTCGCGGCCGGCTGGACCCGCACCCTGGTCTCCCTGCGGCTGCCCGCGAGCGTCCCGTACCTCCTGCCCGCGCTGCGGCTCGGGGCGGCCACCGCGGTGGTCGGCGCGATCGTGGCCGAGGTGTCGACGGGCACCAAGGGCGGCATCGGGCGGCTGATCATCGGCTACGCCCAGTCCGCCAGCGGCGACCCCTCCAAACCGTGGGCCGCGATCATCGCGGCCGCTCTGCTGGGCCTGCTCGCCGCGGGTCTGGTGTCGCTGCTCGGGCTCGGCCTGGGCCGCTTCCGCTACGGGGAGGTCCGATGAACAGGGAGCGCGCCGGCGTCGTGAACTCCGTGGAAGCCCGGGGCGTCGGGAAGGTCTTCACGTCCCGGTCGGGCGAGGTGGTCGCGCTCGACGGCATCGACCTCACGGTCGCGGCGGGGGAGTTCGTCTCGTTGATCGGGCCGTCGGGCTGCGGCAAGTCGACGCTCCTGCGGCTCATCGCGGACCTGGACGTCCCGACGTCCGGGGAGCTCACGGTCTTCGGCAAGACCCCCCGGCAGGCCCGCGAGGCGCAGGACTACGGCATCGCGTTCCAGCAGGCGGGCCTGCTGCCGTGGCGGACGGTCACCGCGAACGTCGAGCTCCCGCTCGAGCTGCACGGGGTGGGCAAGGCGGAGCGGGCGGCGCGCGTGGTCGAGCTGCTGGACCTGGTCGGTCTGAGCGACTTCGCCGTTCACTTCCCGCACCAGCTGTCCGGCGGGATGCAGCAGCGCGTGGCGATCGCGCGGGCGCTGGCCGAGCGGCCGAGCATGCTGCTGATGGACGAGCCGTTCKSGGCGCTCGACGAGATGACGCGCGAGCGGATGCAGACCGAGCTGGTGCGGATCTGCGCCGAGAGCGGTGCGGCGGTCGTGTTCGTCACGCACTCGATCCCGGAGGCGGTGTTCCTCTCGCAGCGCGTCATCGTGATGTCGCCGCGGCCGGGCCGGATCAGCGCGGTCGTCCCGGTGAACCTCGGCGACGAGCGCGGCGAGGGGCTGCGGGAGGACGCCGCGTTCTTCGCCGCCGTCACGGCGGTGCGCGAGGCCCTGCACGGCACCCCGGTCGCCGCCCGCGGGATGGACCAGCGATGACCGGCGCCACCGTCCGCCGCTGGCTGGCGCCCGTCGCCGTCGGCGTGCTGGCGCTGCTGGTCTGGCAGGCGATCGTCGTCGGCGCCGGCCTCAAGCCGTACCTGCTGCCCAGCCCGACGGCCATCGTCGAGCAGCTGCTGCTGGTCGTCCCGCTGGTGTGGTCCGCCGCGCTCGCGACGGGCATGAACGTGCTGGTCGGGCTGGTGGTCGGCAGCGTGGCCGCGATCGGCGCGGCCGTCGTCGCGGCGCGCAGCCGGATGGCGGACACCCTGCTGTCGCCGACGGCCGCCGCGCTGAGCGTCATGCCGATCGTCGCGCTCGCCCCCGCCCTGAACACGATGTTCGGCACCACGTCGACCACCCCGCGACGCCTCGTCGTCTCCGTCGTCGTGTTCGCGCCCGTCTTCGTCAACACCCTGCGCGGCCTGCGCCAGGTGCAGCCGGTCCACCGCGACCTGCTCAAGGCGTACGCGGCGACCCCGCGGCAGATCACGCGGACGGTGACCATCCCGGGCGCGCTGCCGTACCTGTTCACCGGTCTGCGCATCGCGTCCTCGACCGCGGTGATCGCGGCGATCGTCGCCGAGTACTTCGGCGGGCTGCAGAACGGCCTCGGCTCCCGGATCACGTCGGCGGCGTCGAACAGCGCCTACGCCCGGGCCTGGGCCTTCGTCCTCGGCGCCATCCTGCTGGGGCTCGTGTTCTACCTCGCGACGCTCGCCCTGGAGCGCGGCGTCGCGAGGCGCCAGGGGGGATAGGAACGTCCGCCTGCCACCGGAGCCAGGCCGGCCGATCAACCGCACAGCACAGCCAACGAGAGGATTGACGATGAGACTCACCAGGCGTACTGCGTGGGGCGCGGCCGCGGTCGGCGCTGCCGCCGCGCTCGTCCTGTCGGGATGCAGCTCCGACGACGGCGGGGACGCGGGGAGCGACCCCTCGATGAGCTCGCAGGTGCTCATCCCCGTCAAGCTCCAGCTGCAGTGGTTCACCCAGGCCCAGTTCGCGGGCTACTACGCGGCGGTGGACCAGGGCTACTACGTCGACGAGGGCCTCGACGTGCAGATCGTCGAGGGCGGCACGGACATCGTGCCGCAGTCGGTGCTGGCCGACGGCTCGGTCGACTACGCGATCGCGTGGGTGCCCAAGGCTCTGGCGTCGCGCGAGCAGGGCGCCGGCATCACCGACGTCGCGCAGATCTTCCAGAAGTCCGGGACGCTGCAGGTCGCGTTCAAGGACAAGGGCATCACCAGCGCGGCCGACCTCAAGGGCAAGAAGGTCGGCAACTGGGGCTACGGCAACGAGTTCGAGCTGTTCGCGGGCATGACGAAGGCGGGCCTCGACCCGGCCACCGACGTCACGCTGGTCCAGCAGCAGTTCGACATGAACGCGTTCCTGGCCGGGGACATCGACGCGGCGCAGGCCATGACCTACAACGAGTACGCCCAGCTGCTCGAGGCCGAGAACCCCGACACGGGCGAGCTCTACACGGCCGACGACTTCACGGCGGTGAACTGGAACGACGAGGGCACCGCGATGCTCCAGGACGCCATCTGGGCGAACTCCGACAAGCTCGCGAACGACAAGGACTACCAGGACCAGACCGAGAAGTTCATCAAGGCGAGCCTCAAGGGCTGGATCTACGCCCGCGACAACCCGGAGAAGGCTCGGGACATCGTCGTGGCCCAGGGCTCGCAGCTGGGCAACAGCCACCAGCTGTGGCAGACGAACGAGATCAACAAGCTGATCTGGCCCTCGCCGGACGGCATCGGCATGATCGACGAGGCCGCCTGGAAGCAGACGGTCGACGTCGCGCTCAAGACGAAGAACGACCAGGGGGCGACGGTCATCACGGCGGAGCCCGACGCCGACGCGTACACCAACGAGTACGTGCAGAAGGCCCTGGCCGAGCTCAAGGACGAGGGCGTCGACGTGTCCGGCGAGGACTTCACGCCGATCGACGTCACACTCGAGGCCGGCGGCAAGTGACCTCTCGCGCGCGGGCGTCGACCACGGCGCCCGCGCGCGGGGACGCACCAGAAGGAGAAGCACCATGACCACCGACGACGACGCCACCGCGCTGCGTCTCGACCGCGACCACGTCTTCCACTCGTGGTCGGCGCAGGCCCACCTGAACCCGATGGTGATCGCGGGCGGGCTCGGCTCGACCGTATGGGACCACAGCGGGCGGCGGTACCTGGACTTCTCCAGCCAGCTGGTCAACACGAACATCGGCCACCAGCACCCCCGCGTCGTCGCCGCGATCCAGGAGCAGGCGGCGACCCTGACGACGGTCGCGCCGGCGACGGCCAACCTCACGCGCGGCCGGGCGGCGCAGAAGGTGCTGAGCCACGCGCCGCAGGGGTTCAGCAGCGTCTTCTTCACCAACGGCGGGGCCGACGCCAACGAGAACGCGATCCGGATGGCCCGCCTGCACACCGGGCGGGACAAGGTTGTGTCCGCGTACCGGTCGTACCACGGCAACACCGGCGCGGCCGTGGTCGCGACGGGGGACTGGCGCCGCGTGCCCAACGAGTACGCCCGCGCGCACGTGCACCACTTCGGGCCGTACCTGTACCGCTCGGAGTTCTGGTCGACCACCCCGGAGCAGGAGAGCGAGCGCGCGCTGCACCACCTCGAGCGCGTGATCCAGGCCGAGGGGCCGACGTCGGTCGCGGCGATCCTGCTGGAGACCATTCCCGGCACGGCCGGCGTGCTGGTGCCGCCGCCCGGCTACCTCGCGGGCGTCCGAGCCATCGCCGACCGGTACGGGATCCTGCTCATCCTCGACGAGGTCATGGCCGGGTTCGGCCGGACGGGACAGTGGTTCGCGTTCGACGGGTTCGACGTCGTCCCGGACCTCATCACCTTCGCGAAGGGCGTCAACTCCGGGTACGTCCCGGCGGGCGGCGTCATCCTCAGTGACGCGATCGAGGCGACGTTCGAGGACCGCGTGTTCCCCGGCGGCCTCACCTACTCGGGCCACCCGCTGGCCATGAGCTCGATCGTCGCGACCCTGGACGCGATGGCCGACGAGGGCATCGTCGAGCACGCCGCCGCCATCGGCCGTGACGTGCTCGGCCCGGGCCTGGCGGAGCTGGCCGAGAAGAACCCGCTGGTGGGAGAGGTGCGCGGGCTCGGCGTGTTCTGGGCGGTGGAGCTGGTCAAGGACCAGGCGACCCGCGAGCCGGTCGATGCCGCGCTGATGGGCCGGGTCAAGGCCGGCGCGCTCGCCCGCGGGCTGCTCCCGTTCCTCGCCGACAACCGCGTGCACGTCGTCCCGCCGTGCGTGGTCACGGCCGACGAGGCTGCCACCGGCCTCGGACTGCTGACCGAGGTCCTGGCCGAGGTCGCCTAGCCTTCTGCGTAGTCCCACCCACCCCTTGGAGTTCCGCATGAGCACACGCACGCCCCGACGCGCCCTGGTCACGGGTGCCTCCTCCGGCATCGGCGCGGCGACCGTCCGTCGCCTGCGCGCGGAGGGCTGGGACGTCGTCGCGACCGCCCGCCGCGCGGACCGGCTCGCCGCGCTGGCCCAGGAGACGGGCGCGCAGACCGTCGTCGCCGACGTCACTGACGACGCCGACGTGGCGCGCCTCGCCGAGCAGGTCGCCGCGGGCGGCCCCCTCGACGCGCTGGTCAACAACGCGGGCGGCGCCTTCGGGCTCGACCCCGTCGAGTCGGCGGACCTCGAGCACTGGCGCCAGATGTACGAGCTCAACGTGATCGGGACGCTCCGGGTCACCCAGGCGCTGCTCCCGCAGCTGCGCGAGGGCGACGGCGGCGACATCGTCGTCGTGACGTCCACGGCCGCGCACGGCACGTACGAGGGGGGCGCCGGGTATGTGGGTGCCAAGCACGCGGAGCGCATGCTCGCGACGACGCTGCGCTGGGAGATCCTGGGCGAGCCCATCCGGATCATCGAGATCGCGCCCGGGGCCGTGGCCACCGAGGAGTTCTCGATGGTCCGGTTCGACGGGGACAGCGAGCGGGCCGCGGCCGTGTACGCGGGCTACGAGCCGCTGGTCGCGGACGACATCGCCGACGCCATCGCGTGGTCGCTGAGCCGGCCCGCGCACGTCAACATCGACCTGCTCGTCGTCCGTCCGCGCGCCCAGGCGAGCAACAACAAGATCGTGCGCACCGGAGCCTGACCGTCCCGAGGATCGGATCGATCGGGCAACTGTCGGACCCCGTCCGTAGTGTGGAGGCGTGCCTTCTGCTCCACCCGCCGGTCCCGCACGTCCCGAGTCGACCACCCGCGTGCTCCTGCGCCTGCGCCACTGGGCGCGCCCCGCGCTCCCGCGGATCGCGCTCGGCGGTCTGACCGCCCTCGGTGCGAGCCTGCTGGCGCTCGCGGTGCCGCAGGTCCTGCGCGTGATCGTCAACGGCCCCCTGCTCAGCGAGGGCTCGCAGCGCGGGGTCGTCATCGGCGCGCTCGTCGTCCTGGGGCTCGGGGTGCTCGAGGCGTTCCTGGTCTGGTGCCGCCGCGCGCTGATCCTCACGCCGGGCACCACGGTCGAGCGCGACATGCGCACCGACCTGTTCCGCCACCTGCTGGACCTCCCCGTCGAGTTCCACGACCGCTGGTCGGGCGGGCAGCTGCTGTCCCGCGTGATGTCGGACCTCGGCACGATCCGCCGCTGGACGGTGTTCGGGCTCGTGATGCTGCTGGTCAGCGCCACGACGGTCATCGTCGGCATCGGGCTGATGATCTGGACCAGCTGGGTGCTCGGGCTGGTCTACCTGGTCGGTGCGGTGCCCATGATCTGGCTCGGCTTCCGGTTCCGCGAGGACTACAAGGTGGTCGCGCGGCGGGCCCGTGACCAGGCGGGCGACCTGGCCACGACGGTCGAGGAGTCGGTGCACGGCATCCGCGTGCTCAAGGCGTTCGGCCGAGGCGCCGACGCTCTCGACGACTTCGCGCGGCAGGCCGACGAGCTGCGCACCACCGAGGTGCACAAGGCCAGGACGCTGTCCCGGGTGTCGTTCGCGCTCGGCGCGATCCCGGAGGCGATCCTCGCGGTCTCGCTCGGTTTCGGCGTCGTGCTGACGTCCCGCGGCGAGCTCAGCGTCGGCGCCCTCGTCGCGTTCTTCGCCACCGCGGCCGTGGTGAACAACCCCGTCGAGCGTCTCGGCATGCTGCTCGCGATGACCCTCGACGCGAAGGCCGCGACGGACCGGTACCTGCAGGTCATGGACACGGGGTCGACCGTCCGGGACCCGGCGGAGCCGGCGGCGCTGCCCACGGCGGACCCGGCGGGCTCGCGCGTCGAGCTGCGGGGCGTCCATTTCGGGCACCCGCGCGGCGTCGACGCCGAGGGCCACCCGCGCGGTGGCTCCGACATCCTCGCGGGCATCGACCTCGTGCTGGAGCCGGGCGAGACGATGGCGCTGGTGGGGCTGACCGGCAGCGGCAAGACGACCCTGCTCCAGCTGGTCCCCAGGCTCTACGACGTGACCGCGGGCAGCGTGCGGATCGACGGCGTCGACGTCCGGGACCTCACGCGGGCGGACCTGCGGGCGGCGGTCTCGGTCGCGTTCGAGGACCCGATCCTGTTCTCCGCGTCGGTGCGGGAGAACGTGCTGCTCGGCACCGACCTCACCGGCACGGAGGCCGACGACCTGGTCACCGAGGCGCTCGACGTCGCCCGCGCGGGCTTCGCGTACGGGCTCCCGGACGGCCTCGACACCGTGATCGGCGAGGAGGGGCTCAGCCTCTCGGGCGGCCAGCGGCAGCGCGTCGCCCTGGCCCGCGCCATCGCCGTGCGGCCCCGCGTGCTCCTGCTCGACGACCCGCTCTCGGCGCTCGACGTGACCACGGAGGCCGCGGTCACGGCCCGGCTCCGCGACATGCTCACGGGCACCACGACCCTCGTCGTCGCGCACCGGCCATCCACGGTGGCCCTGGCCGACCGGGTGGCGGTGCTCGAGGAGGGGCGGATCACGGGGGTCGGCCGGCACGCCGACCTGCTGACCACCCACCCGCACTACCGGTACGTGCTCACGGCGCTGTCGGCGCTCGACGACGTGGACCACCTCGAGGAGGTGAGCCGGTGAGCGTCCTGACCTCCGAGGCCTTCGGGGACGAGGCCACCAAGGCCGAGTCGCGGCGGATCCGCCGACGTTCGCTCGGGCTGCTCGGCACGCTGCTGCGGCCCGTCGCGGGTCCGGCGTGGTGGACGGCCGCGCTCGTGGTGGGCTCGCAGCTCGCCGCGGTCGCCGGCCCCGCGCTCGTCGCGTACGGCATCGACAAGGCCCTGCCGGCCCTCACCGCGGGCGACGCCCGTCCGATCACGCTGGCGACCCTCGGGTATCTCGCGGCGGCGCTGCTCGGCGGCGTGCTCACCGCGGCGACCGTGCGGGCGTCCGCGCGCGTGAGCCAGACGATGCTGCTGGACCTGCGGCGCCGGGTGTTCCGGCACACGCAGCGGCTCAGCCTCGAGTTCCACGAGAAGTACACGTCGGGCCGGATCATCTCGCGGCAGACCTCCGACCTCGACGCGCTGCGCGAGCTGTTGGACGGCGGCGTCACCAACCTGGCGTCGAGCGTGCTCGCCATGGTGTTCACCGCGGTCTCGCTCGTGCTGCTCGACTGGCGCAGCGGCCTGGTGCTGCTCATCGCGGTGATCCCCGGCGTGGTGCTCACCCGGTGGTTCCAGGTGCGGTCGCAGGTCCAGTACCGCAAGCAGCGGACCGCCGCGGCGCGGCTCATCGTGCGGTTCGTCGAGACGATGACCGGCATCCGCGCCGTCCAGGCGTTCCGCCGCGAGCCGCAGGTCGAGGAGGTCTACGGCGGGCTGTCGGAGGACTACCGCGAGACCAACGCCGCGGGGATCCGCCTGAACGGCGTCTTCGACACCGGGCTCACGCTCATCGGCAACGTCACGGTCGCCGCTGTGCTGCTGGTCGGCGGCCTGCGCGCGCTCGACGGCGGCCTCGAGGTCGGGGTGCTCGTCGCGGCGGTCCTGTACGCGCGACGGTTCTTCAACCCGCTGCAGCAGATCGGCATGTTCTACAACTCGTTCCAGTCGGCCACCGCGGCGCTGGAGAAGCTCGCGTCGCTGCTGGCCGAGGAGCCGACGGTCCCGGACCCGCTGCAGCCGTCGGCCCTCGCGCACGCCCGCGGTGACGTCCGGTTCGACGACGTCGAGTTCGGCTACGGCACGGGGCCGACGGTCCTCCCGCACGTCGACCTGCACATCCCGGCCGGCCAGTCGCTCGCGCTCGTCGGGGAGACGGGGGCCGGCAAGTCGACCATCGCCAAGCTGCTCGCCCGGTTCTACGACGTGCGCGGCGGCGCCGTGCGGCTCGACGGGCTCGACCTGCGCGAGATCGATCCGGTCGACCTGCGGCGGGCGGTCGTCATGGTGACCCAGGAGGCGTACCTCTTCTCGGGCTCGGTCGGCGCCAACATCGCCCTCGGCAAGCCGGACGCCACGCCGGCGGAGATCGAGGCGGCCGCGCGCGCGGTCGGCGTGCACGACCTGATCGCGTCGATGCCCGACGGCTACGCCACGGAGGTCGACAAGCGCGGGGTGCGGCTCTCGGCCGGCCAGCGCCAGCTCGTCTCGTTCGCCCGCGCGTTCCTGGCGGACCCGGCGCTGCTGATCCTCGACGAGGCGACCAGCTCGCTCGACGTCCCGGGGGAGGCGCTCGTGCAGCTGGGGCTGCAGACCCTGCTGGCCGATCGCACCTCGGTCGTCATCGCCCACCGGCTCTCCACGGTCATGGGCTCGGACCGGGTGCTGGTGATCGAGGGCGGGCGCATCGTCGAGGACGGCACCCCGGACGGGCTGGTCGCCGCGGGAGGCCACTTCGCGGAGCTGCACGCCGACTGGCAGCGGTCGATCCGCAGCACCACCTGACGTCTACCCCTCAGAGGTGCCGCGCCGCGTACTCGTGCAACGCGTCGCGGACGAACGTCGCGCCCTGCTCGCCGCCGTAGCTCGCGGCGAACCGCGGGTCGGCGACGTACATCTCGRCGAGGCCCACGATGTACTCCTTCACGGGGGTCGACCCGTGCCCGGGCGTACCAGGGATGCTGCCGAGCCAGGCGACGTGCCGCCGGGCCAGCTCCTGCGCCTCGTCGGACGCGGGGTCCGCGCCGGCGGACGCGGCGGCGCCCCACTCGGTGGCGAGCCGCGCGGTGGTCGCCTTCCACGCGGCGCGCTCGTCGTCGGTCATGCCACGCCACCAGCCGTCGGACGTCGCGTAGGCGTCGGCGCCCCAGCGGCGCTCCACCTCGTCCTTGTGCTGGGTGTGGTCGAACCCGTCGAACATGTCCTCGGCCATGATCGGTCCTCCGTTCTCTCGTGCGGTGATGGTCCGTTCGACAGAGGCCGCCTGCCGCTCCAGGCGTCGCTGCTCGCTGCGCAGCCAGTCGAGGTGGGCGCGCAGCGCGGCGGTCTCGTCCTGCTCGCTCATCAGCACCCGGCCGATGTCGGGCAGCCCGAGCCCGAGCCGGCGCAGCAGCAGGATCCGCTGCAGCCGGACCAGCGCGTGGTCGTCGTACCAGCGGTACCCGTTGTCGCCGACCCGGCTGGGCTCGAGCAGACCGATCGCGTCGTAGTGCCGCAGCGTCCGGCTCGTGGTGCCCGTCAGGCGGGCGACCTCCTGGATCGATGCCTCCATGCCGTCCACGGTAGGAGTTGACGCAACGTCAAGGTCAAGCCCGGCGAGCGATCCCGTTGCCGACGCGCGCCAGGACCGTGCGCCGGAGCTCCTCGACGGTGTCGACGACGGCGACGGCACCCGCGGCCGCGAGCTCGCCCGGCGCCGCGTATCCCCAGGTCACGCCCACGCAGTCGATGCCGTGCGCACCGGCACCGTGCACGTCGTGCTCGCGGTCCCCGACCATCAGCGTGGTCGCGGGCGACGGCGCGTGCGGTTCGGCGGCGAGCGCACGGGCGATCACGTCCGCCTTGGTGCCGGACTCGTCGAGCGGTGCGCCGAAGATGCCGTCGACCAGCGGGGTGAGCCCGTGGTCCGCGCAGATCGGCACGGCGAACACCTCGGGCTTGGAGGTCGCGACGACGAGCCGGCAGCCTGCCGCGCGCAGGTCGACGAGCAGCTCGGGGACGCCGTCGAACACCGTCGCGTCGTGCATCCCCGTCGCCCCGAAGTCCTCGCGGTACGCGCGGACGAGCTCGCCGACGCGCTCGTCGGGGACGCCGTGCGCGCGGAGGCTGTCGCCGATGGGCGGCCCGACGAACGTGCGCAGCTCCGCGGGCGTCGGGACCGGCAGGCCGCACCGGTGGTACGCGACGGCGATG
>NZ_JBFULZ010000135.1:0-13895 GCF_054049635.1 Cellulomonas sp. P5_C6
GCCGGGTTCGGCATGGCGACGTTCGTGCCGCGGGCGCGCGCCCGGGGTGCCGACGACGACGTGCAGGCCGGGCTCCGGCTGAACTGGGTCAGCACGGCGGTGACCACCCCGGTGCTCCTGCTGGTCACCGGCTGGTGGGCCTTCGAGCACCACGCGCCGCTGGCCGTCGCGCTCATCTGCGTGTCGCTGGGGCTCGAGCGCAACGTCGACACCGTGCTGGGCGTGCCCATCGCCGACGGCGACTCGCGGACGGCGGCCATCTCCATGGTGCTGCGCCGGTCGGTGAGCCTCGTGGTGCTGGTGATCGGCCTGCTGACGGGCGCCGACGCGGTGCTGGCGTACACGATCGGGCTGCTGGCCGGTGCTGTCGCCGCCCAGGTGCAGATCCGGCTGCACGTGCGTGACCTGCCCGGCAGCGCGTCGGCCGTCCCCACCCGGGACCTCGCCCGCCGCGGCTGGCCGTTCCTCGTCGCGAACGTGGCCGGTCAGGCCCGCACGCTCGACGTCCCCCTGGTCGCCGCGACGCTGACCCCGGCGGCGGCGGGCCTGTACGCCGCGGCGGTCAAGCTGGTCCAGCCCCTGCTGCTGATCCCGCAGTCGCTCGCCGCCGTGGTGGCCCCCCGCTCGGCCCGGCTCGAGCCGCCGGCCGCCCGGCGCCTCGGGGCGCGCCTGATCGCCGCGCTGCTGGCCGGAGGGCTCCTCGCCGTCCCGTTCATGGTCTTCGCCGAGCAGATCGTGGTGCTCCTCATGGGCCCCACCTACGCCGGCAGCGGGCCGGTCCTCGCCTGGACGCTGGCCGGTCTGCCGTTCTTCGCGGTGGCCGCGGTGCTCTCGGCGCTCCTGCAGGGCCAGTCACGCGAGCACCTCGTGGCGGTGATCGGGGTGGTCTCGGCCGTGGTCACGGTGCTGGCCGTCCCGGCCGGCGCGGTCATCGGCGGTATCACTGGCGCAGCCATCGCTCTGACCTGCGCATCCGTGCTCCGCGCGGGGGTCCTGGCGGCCTACTCCCTGCGCTGACACATCACCCGTTCGAGCCGGGTGAACTGTGCAGGAATATGGTGGTCTGTCCAGATTTCGCTCGTATTCTCGCCGGATGAGCCGCCTGTCGGAGGGGGCCCTTCCGGATCGGGTGAGCACATGCAGCGGCGAACGCTCCAGTGGGTGGCAGGCTCCGCGACAGCGGTCGTGCTGCTCGGTGGCATCGCCTGGGGCGTGGCCGCGACGCGCGGGGACACCACCGACCCCGCGGCGGCCGATCCCACGCCGAGCGTCTCGGTGACGCAGGCCGCCCCGTCGGCCGAGCCGACCGAGCCGGCGGCCGACGCACCCTCGGCTGCACCCGCACCGACGACCGGGCCCGTGGAGGGGACGGACCCGGCCGACGACAGCGTGGTGCACGTCGAGGACTACTCCGAGGCGCCGCCCGTCGCGCTCGACCAGCCTGCGGACCCGGGCGACAAGGCCGTGGTCAGCCTGACGTCGATCACCAGGATCGACGGTGTCGGTCGCGCGATCGGCGAGCGCAGCGGTCCCGCGCTCGCGGTCGCGATGACGATCCGCAACGACACCGGCGCTCCGCTCGACCTGAACTTCGTCGTCGTCAACGTGTACTCGCAGTCGGGCGTGCCCAGTGTGGAGCTGGCCAGCGACCCGCACGAGAAGGGCTACTCGGGCGTCCTCGCTCCGGGTGAGTCCGCCGACGCGACCTACGTCTTCCGTGATCCTGCCGAGGGGGGCCCGGTCAAGGTCACGGTCAGCCATGATGCCGCGGTCCCCGCGGCCTCGTTCCAGGGTGATGTCACCCCGTGAGGAGCCCCTCGATGTCGCAACCCCGCCACGCCACTCGCTCGGTGCGCGCACTCGTCGCAGCGGCGGTCTCCGCCGCTCTCGTCCTGTTCGGGCTCGGTGCGCCCGCCTGGGCCGACGACCCGCTGCCCTCGGGCACCGGCTCGGTCGACCCCACGGTGACGGCGGACGCCCTGCCCACGGTGCAGATCGACGGTGTCGCCTGGGCGCAGGTCGTCGTCGGCAACACCGTGTACGTCGCGGGCGAGTTCACCACGGCGCGGCCCGCCGGCTCCCCGGTCGGCACGGACACCACGCCGCGGTCGAACCTCCTGGCGTACGACCTCACCACCGGTGAGCTCAACACGACCTGGGCACCCACGGTCAACGGCCCCGCGTACTCGATCGCGGCGTCCCCCGACGGGACGCGCATCTACGTCGGCGGCGACTTCACGCAGGTCAACACCTCGGCGCGCAACCGCTTCGCGGTGCTGAACGCGACGACGGGCGCGGTCGTGACGGCGTTCACCGGCGGGGCGAACGCTGCCGTCCGTGGGATCGTGGCCACCCCGACCACCGTCTACATCGCCGGCAACTTCAACACGGTCGCCGGTCAGTCACGGCCCCGCGTCGCGGCGTTCGACGCCACGACCGCCGCGCTCAAGACGTGGCGCGTGTCGGTGCAGCCCCGCCAGGTCGACTCGATCCTGCTCAGCCCGGACGGCTCGACGCTGTACATCGGCGGCCGGTTCGACATGATCAACGGCGTGGCCCGCCAGGGCATCGGCGCGGTGTCGACGTCCAGCGGCGCCATCTCGACGTGGACCGTGAACCCCGAGATCTTCGCGTACGGGTACTCGGCCGGGATCATGAGCCTGGCCACCGACGGCAACCTCATCTACGGCACCGGGTTCGGGTTCCTCACCGACCCCGACAGCAACACGAACCTCGAGGGCATGTTCGCGGCGGACCCGGTGACGGCCGACGTCGCGTGGCTCGAGGACTGCCACGGCGACACGTACTCGGTGTACGCCAACCCCGGCAAGGACCACGTGTACATCGCCGGGCACCCGCACATGTGCTCCAACTTCGGCGGGTACCCCGAGATCAACCCGCGGCGGCACCAGTACGCCGTGGCGTACACCAAGACCGCGGTCGGCCAGATCCAGCCGAACTCGCAGGGCGGCTACTTCGACATGGCGGGCTTCCCCGCCCCTGAGCAGCGCACCTTCTGGCCCACGTTCACGCCGGGCACCTTCACCGGGCTCGGCCAGGCGACGTGGAGCGTCAACGGCGGCGGCAAGTACGTCGTGTACGGCGGTGAGTTCCTCACCGTCAACGGCGTGGCGCAGCAGGGCCTCGTGCGGTTCGCGACGCCCGACATCGCCCCCGACAAGCAGGGCCCGCAGCTGACCGGCTCGGCGCTCCAGCCCACGGCGGCCGCCCGCGCCACCGGCACGGTGCAGGTCTCGTGGCCGTCCAACTGGGACAAGGACAACGGCGAGCTGACGTACCAGGTGTTCCGCAACAACGGCGCGACCCCGGTCTACTCGACCACGCGCCCGTCGCGGTTCTGGGACATGTCCCGGCTCTCCTTCACCGACACAGGTCTGGCCAACAGCACCTCGTACACGTACAAGGTGGTGACGGTCGACTCCAGCGGCAACGCCGTGACGTCGCCGAACGTCACGATCTCGACGACGAACGCGACGGCCGGGAGCATGGGCGCCTACACGGCGGCGGTGCTGGCGGACAACCCGGCCGGCTTCTGGAGGCTCGGTGAGTCGACCGGCGCGGCCCTCGACTGGGCGGCGTACAGCAGCTCGACCGTCGGCAACCAGGTCACGCGCAACCAGACCGGTGCGATCTTCGGCGACAGCAACCGCGCCATGGCGTTCACCGGCGCGGCCAGCTCCCGGGTGTACAGCCAGGTCAAGGTGCCCGGCCCGATGCACTTCACGGTCGAGGCGTGGTTCAAGACGACGTCCACCACCGGCGGCAAGATCGTCGGCTTCGGCGCGACCTCCGGCACGGGCGACAGCAGCAGCTACGACCGGCACGTCTACATGGGCACGGACGGGCGACTGAACTTCGGCGTCTACCCCAACGCGGTCCGGCTCGTCACGTCCCCCGCGGCGTACAACGACGGTGCCTGGCACCAGGTCATGGCGAGCGTCGGCGACCGCGGCATGGAGCTGTACGTCGACGGCTCGCTGGTGGCCAACGACCCGAACGTCACGTTCGCCCAGGCCTACGACGGGTACTGGCGGATCGGTGGCGACAACCTCGGCGGCTGGCCGAACGCGGGCGCCACGTCCTTCACGGGCACCATCGACGACGTCTCGGTCTACGGCCGCCAGCTCGACCTGGTCGACGTGGTCCGGCACCGCGGGCTCGGCGCCACCGGCGTGGTGCCCAACCTGCCGCCCATCGCGAAGTTCCAGGTCACCGGTGGTGAGCTCGCCGCGACCTCGGACGCGTCGGCCTCCTCCGACCTCGACGGGACCGTGGCGTCGTACGCTTGGAACTGGGGCGACGGCGGCACGAGCACGGGCGTCACGTCGGGGCACACCTACGCGACCGGCGGCACGTACCCCGTCACGCTGACCATCACCGACGACGACGGAGGGACGACGTCCCTGGTCCACCAGGTGGTGATCGCCAACCCGAACGTCGGTCCGACGCCCGTCATCACGTCGAGCTCCACCGGGCTGACCGGCCTGCTGGTCGGCACGGGCTCGAGCGACCCGGACGGCACGATCGTCTCCTACCAGTGGAACTTCGGTGACGGCACCAGCGGCACCGGCGCGACCGTCTCGCACGCCTACGGCGGCAGCGGCATCTACACCGTCTCGCTGACGGTCACCGACGACGACGGCGTGGCCACCACGACGACGGCGCCGCTGACGATCATCGCGCCGGTGGTCGACGTCCTCATCGCGAACGACACGTTCACGCGGACCGTCTCGCCCGGCTGGGGCACGGCGGACTCCGGTGGCGCGTGGACCGCGACGGCCGGCGCGGGCTCGGTGAACGGCACGCAGGGCGTGTCGGCCATCGCGGCCGCGAGCGGGTCGTTCAGCGCGCGCCTCACGGCCGTCACCGGTACCGACCTGGTCACCCGCTTCTCGACGCTCGTCGACAAGCGGCCGGTCGGCTCGGGCGCCTGGATCCTGTCCCGCGGGCGGGTCACGACCTCGGGCGAGTACCGGCTCAAGGTGAACCTCAAGTCCAACGGCACGGCCACCGGCCAGTTCGTGCGGACCAACGCGGCCGGCACGGAGACCGTCCTGACGACGGCCACCACGCTGACCGGCTTCACGTACTCGGCGGGCTCCGTCATCAAGACGGCCCTGAAGGTCAGCGGCGGCACGCCGACGACCCTGAGCGCGAAGATCTGGATCGGCACCGAGCCGACCGACTGGCAGCTCACGACGACGGACTCGACGGCCGGGCTGCAGGAGGCCGGGCACACCGGTCTGGCGTACCTGCTGTCCAGCTCCGCGACCAACGTGCCGATCACGTTCCGCACCGACGACTACTCGGTGCTGTCCGTCGGCACCGCGGCGCCGCCCGAGACCCAGATCCCGCCGGACGACCCGGCGCCGACCTTGCCCGCCGTGCAGACGGGCACACCGAAGAACATCATCACGCTCATCGGTGACGGCATGGGCTTCAACACCGTCGACCTGGGCAGCGTGTTCCAGTCCGGCAAGACGCTGTACCAGCAGAAGATCACCAACGGCCCGAACCTGACCAAGATCGGCGGCCAGGGCGCCACGCAGCCGTACCAGTACTTCTCGGTGCAGTCGGCGATGTCGAACTTCCCGGCGGGCGGCTCCTACAGCCCGTCCGGTGCCTGGTCGTCGTTCACGCAGCCGCTGACCGGCCCGACCGACTCCGCGGCCTCGGCCACGGCGCTCTCGTCCGGCCTCAAGACCAACAACGCGGTCATCGGGCGGGACGCGACGGGCAAGGACATCCGCAGCATCGCGGAGCTGGCCCAGGACGTCGGCAAGGCGACGGGTGTGGTGACGACGAAGTACCTGTCGGACGCGACCCCCGCCGGCTACCTCGCCCACGACGAGGACCGGAACAACTACACGGCCATCGCCGACGAGATGGTGGCGTCCAACGCCAACGTCATCTTCGGTGCCGGCAACCCGCTGTACGACAACGACGCCCAGCTGCGTGCGACGCCCGACTACTCGTACATCAGCCAGCCGACGTGGGACAAGATCACCACCGGGCAGACGCCGTACACGTTCGTCGACACCTCGGCRCAGTTCGAGGCGCTCGCCACGGGCGCCACCCCGGACCACGTCTTCGGTGTCCCGCACGCCTTCTCCACGCTGCAGGAGGGGCGCTCGGCGCTCGACCCGAACAGCGTTCCCTTCAGCACGCCGCGCAATGCGGACGTGCCGAGCCTGGCGACCATGAGCAAGGCCGCGCTCAACGTGCTGAACAACGCCGACCCCGACGGGTTCTTCGCGATGATCGAGGGCGGCGCCATCGACACGGCGGCGCACTCGAACAACACGGCGGGCGTGGTCGAGGAGCAGGTCGACTTCAACGACACGGTCCAGGCCGTCGTCGACTGGGTCGAGGCCAACTCGAGCTGGGACGAGACCCTGGTCATCGTCACGGCCGACCACGAGACCGGGTACCTGTGGGGTCCGGGGTCCAACCCGGTCCGCAACCCGATCGTCGGCACCGCGGGCACCCTGCCGGCGGTCCAGTGGAACACGGTGAACCACTCCAACCAGCTGGTGCCGTTCTACGCGATGGGCGCAGGCTCGGCGTCGCTGGCCGCCAAGGCCACGGGCTCCGACCCGGTGCGCGGCTCGTACCTCGACAACACCGACGTCGGTGCGGCGTCGCTGGCCTTCTGGGGTGGCGCTCCCGGCGACGCGCCGACGGTGCACCTGCCGCCGCCGCCCCCGCCGCTGGCGACCGACACGTTCGAGCGGACCGTGTCCGGTGCGTTCGGGACGGCCGACAAGGGTGGCGACTGGATCTCCACGGCGAGCGCGACGAGCGTCGGCGCGGGGACTGGCGTCATGACGCTGGCCGCCGCCGGTGGCACGGCGAGCGCCCGGCTGCCCGGTGCGGCGAGCTCGTCGCACCGCCAGACGGTCACGTTCTCGCTGGACAAGCGGGTGGCGGGGTCCGGTGGCTGGGTGCTGCTGCGTGGTCGGGTGATCGACGGCGTCGGCGACTACCGCCTCAAGGTCGCCCTGTCCTCGGGCGGCGGCGTCTCGGCGCGGCTGTACCGCACGAACGCGGCGGGCACCGAGACGGCCATCGGCAGCTCGATGACCGTGACGGGCGTGACCTACAACGCCGGCACGCAGCTCACGGCCGCGCTCGAGGTGGTGGGGACCAACCCCACGACCGTCCGGGCCAAGGTCTGGCCGGCCACGGGCACCGAACCGACCGCGTGGCTCACCTCGGTGACCGACACGACGGCCGCACTCCAGGCACCCGGCTACACGGGGCTGGCGGCGATCCTCTCCAGCACCGCGACGAACGTGCCGGTCACGGTGCGGTTCGACAACTACAGCGTGACACCCGTCCAGTGACGCGACGGCGGCGCGCGGGAGCGCGCCGCCAGACAGGGGAGAGATCGATGCGAGCAGCACAGGGGCTGTGGTGGCGTCGTGCCGTCGGGATCGCCGCGTCCGCGGCCCTCGTAGTGGTCGGTCTGGTGACCTTGCCGACCGCCGCGACGGCCGCCGGGCCGGTGGCGCAGGACCCGACGGTGACCGCGGACCCCTTGCCGACCGTACAGATCAACGGTGTGGCCTGGGCGCAGGTGGTCTCCGGCAACACGGTGTACGTGGCCGGTGAGTTCAGCACCGCGCGCCCCGCGGGCGCCGCCGACGGGGTCTCGACCACGCCGCGCGCCAACCTGCTCGCCTACAACCTGACCACCGGTGAGCTGATCACCACCTGGGCGCCGACGCTGGACGGCCCCGCGTACTCGATCGCTGCGTCCCCCGACGGGACGCGCATCTATGTCGGGGGCGACTTCACGCACATCAACAACGTGGCGCGCAACCGGTTCGCGGTGCTCAACGCGGCCACGGGTGCGCTGATCACCTCGTGGACCGGCGGCGCCAACGCGGCCGTGCGCTCGATCGTCGCGACGGCGTCGATGGTCTACATCGCCGGCAACTTCAACACCGTCGCCGGCCAGTCGCGGCCGCGCGTCGCGCAGTTCAATGCGGCGACCGGCGCCATCACGACCTGGCGCGTGTCCGTCCAGCCCCGGCAGGTGGACGCGATCGCGCTGGCCCCCAACGGGTCGCAGCTGTACATCGGCGGCCGGTTCGACTTCATCAACGGCGTGGCGCGCCAGGGCATCGGCGCGGCCGCGACCTCCAACGGGGCGACCACGCCGTGGACCGTGAACCCCGAGATCTTCGAGTACGGCTACTCGGCGGGCATCGAGAGCCTGGCGACCGACGGCAACCTGGTTTACGGCACGGGCTTCGGGCTGATCACCGACGAGACCAGCGAGGGCAACCTCGAGGGCATGTTCGCCGCGGACCCGGTCACGGCCGACCTCGCCTGGGTGGACGACTGCCACGGCGACTCCTACTCGGTCTACGCGAACCCCGGCAAGGACCACGTGTACCTGGCGGGTCACCCGCACAACTGCGGCAACTTCGGCGGGTACCCGGAGATCAACCCGCGCCGCCACCAGTACGCGGTCGCCTTCTCCAAGGCCGCGCACGGCAAGGTGCAGCCCAACTCGCAGGCGGGCTACTACTCGCTGGAGGGCCAGGGCGCCCCCGAGCAGCGGACCTTCTGGCCGACGTTCACCCGCGGCACCTTCACGGGCCTGGGCCAGGCCACGTGGAACGTCACCGGCAGCGGCAAGTACGTCGTCTACGGCGGTGAGTTCCTCGCCGTCAACGGCACCGCGCAGCAGGGCCTCGTCCGCTTCGCGACGCCGGACGTCGCCCCCGACAAGATCGGACCGTCGCTCTCGGGCACCGCGCTGCAGCCCACCGCGGCGTCGAACGCCCGTGGCACCGTGCAGGTGTCGTGGCCGGCCAACTGGGACCGCGACGACACGACGCTGCGGTACCAGGTGCTGCGCGGCAGCTCGGTGGTCTACCAGGTGGACCGCGACTCCCGGTTCTGGGACCTGCCCCGGTTCTCCTTCACCGACACGGGGCTGGCCAACAGCACGTCGTACACGTACCGGGTGGTGGCCGTGGACTCGGGCGGCAACTCGGTCACGTCGCCGTCCGTCACGGTGACCACGGCGGGTGCCTCGTCCGCGACGCTCGGCGCGTACGCGACCGGGGTCATGAACGACAGCCCCGGGGGCTACTGGCGCCTGAGCGAGACCAGCGGCAGCGCCCAGGACTGGACCTCGTACGCGGCGGCGACCGTGGGCGGCGGCGTGCAGCGCGGCCAGGCCGGTGCCCTGTTCGGGGACGCCAACGCCGCGATGACGTTCGACGGCTCCAGCACGTCCCGGGTGTACAGCACCCGCCGGGTGGCCGGCCCGATCCGGTTCTCGGTCGAGGCGTGGTTCAAGACCGCGTCGACGGCCGGCGGCAAGATCGTCGGCTTCGGCTCGACCTCGGGCACGGCCGACAGCGGCACCGCCGACCGGCACGTCTACATGGGTGCCGACGGGCGGCTGACGTTCGGCGTCTACCCGAACGCGTTCCGCACCATCACCTCGCCGGCCGCCTACAACGACGACGCCTGGCACCAGGTGGTCGCCAGCGTCGGGATCCGCGGCATGGAGCTCTACGTGGACGGCAACCTCGTCGCCACGGACCCGGACGTGACGTTCTCGCAGCCGGCCAACGGCTACTGGCGGATCGGCGGCGACAGCCTCACCGGCTGGCCGAACGCGGCCGGGACGACGTTCGTCGGCAGCATCGACGAGGTCTCGGTCTACGGCCGGCAGCTCGACCAGCTCGACGTGCTGCGGCACCTCAGCCTCGGCACGACGGGCTCGGCGACCAACCTGCCGCCCCTCGCGCAGCTGACGGTCACCGGCGGCGAGCTGACCGCGTCCGCGGACGCGTCGGGCTCCTCCGACCTCGACGGCGCGATCCTCCAGTACGACTGGAGCTGGGGCGACGGCGAGACCACGACGACGGCGACCGCCACGACGACGCACCCGTACGCGGTCGCCGGCACCTACCCGGTCTCGGTCACGGTGACCGACGACGGCGGCGCGACCGCGTCGGCCTCCGGCTCGGCCGTCGTCACACCCGCGAACGTGCTCCCGACGGCAGGGATCTCGGTCACCGGTCCGCCCGCGCTCGCGGTGCAGGTGTCGGGCGCGAGCTCGACGGACTCGGACGGGAGCATCAGCTCGTACGCGTGGACGTTCGGTGACGGCGGCACGGCCACCGGCATCACGGCCAACCACCAGTACCTCGCCACCGGCACGTACCCGATCACCCTCACGGTGACGGACAACCGCGGCGGCACGGACACGGAGACCCAGAGCGTCGACGTCGTCGCCCCGCCGGGACCGGTGGTGCTCGCGGCGGACACGTTCGAGCGGACGGTCGCCGACGGCTGGGGCACGGCCRACTCCGGGGGCGCCTGGACCACGACGGCCGGCGCGACGAGCGTCGGCACCGGCGGCGGGTCGCTGCGCGCGGCCGCGGCGKGCAACGTGGTCAGCGCCCGGCTGCCGGGCGTCACCAGCACGTCGCTGCGGCAGCAGCTGACCTTCTCGCTGGACAAGCGTCCCGCCGGGTCGGGCGGCTGGCTGCTCGGCCGCGGTCGGATCGTCGACGGCGTCGGCGACTACCGCGTGAAGATCGCCCTCTCCTCGGGCGGCGGCGTCTCGGCTCGGCTGTACCGGACGGACGCGGCGGGCACGGAGACCGCGATCTCCAGCGCCGTCACCGCCACGGGGGTGTCCTACAACACCGGCACGGTGCTGGCGACGGCGCTCGAGGTGGTGGGCACCGCGCCGACCACCGTGCGAGTCAAGGTGTGGAACGCGGCCTCGGCCGAGCCGGCCGCCTGGCTGGTGCAGGCGACGGATGCCACGGCCGGTCTGCAGGTCCCGGGCCACACGGGCCTCGCGCTGATCCTGTCCTCGACAGCGACCAACGCGCCCGTCGTGGCACGCATCGACAACTACAGGGTCACGGCCGTGCCGTGACCGTCGGCGGCCTCGTGGTGGTCGGCCTGGTGAGCATGCCGACCGCCGCGACGGCCGCCGGCCCGGTCCAGGACCCTACGGTGACGGCGGACCCGCTGCCGACCGTGCAGATCAACGGCGTGGTGTGGTCGCAGGTCGTCGTCGGCACCACGGTCTACGTCGCCGGTGACTTCTCCACGGCCCGGCCCGCGGGCGCCGCGGCGGGGGTCTCGACGACACCMCGCGCCAACCTGCTGGCGTACAACCTCACCACCGGCGCGCTGATCACGTCGTGGGCGCCGACCCTGGACGCGCCCGCCTACGCGATCACCGCGTCGCCGGACGGCACCCGCATCTACGTCGGCGGTGACTTCACCCGAGTCAACAACGTGGCGCGCAACCGCTTCGCCGCGCTCACCGCGAGCACGGGTGCGCTGGTCACCGCGTTCAGCGGCGGGGCGAACGCCGCCGTGCGCTCCATCGTCGCGACGGCCTCGACGGTGTACGTCGGCGGCAACTTCAACACCGTCGCAGGCCAGGACCGGCCCCGTGTGGCGGCGTTCAACGCGGCAACGGGGGCCATCACCACGTGGCGCGTCTCGGTCCAGCCCCGGCAGGTGGACGCGATCGCCCTGAGCCCGAACGGCAGCCAGCTCTACATCGGCGGTCGGTTCGACAAGATCAACGGCGTCGCCCGGCAGGGGATCGGCGCGGCGGCCACGTCCAACGGCGCGACGACGGCCTGGACGGTGAACCCCGAGATCTACGCGTGGGGCTACTCCGCGGGCATCCTGAGCCTGGCGACGGACGGCAACCTGGTCTACGGCACCAGCTTCGGCCTGCTGACCGACGACACCAGCGACACCAACCTCGAGGGCATGTTCGCGGCGGACCCGGTCACGGCCGACCTGGCGTGGGTCGAGGACTGCCACGGCGACACCTACTCGGTGTACCCGAACCCCGGCAAGGACCACGTCTACATCGCCGGGCACCCCCACATGTGCTCGAACTTCGGCGGCTACCCCGAGATCACCCCGCGACGGCACCAGTACGGCGTCGCGTTCTCGAAGACCCGGACGGGCAAGATCCAGCCGAACGTGCAGGGCGTCTACAAGAACCTGGACGGGCTGCCCGCGACCTCGCAGCGGACGTTCTGGCCCGTGTTCAAGCCGGGCACCTACACCGGGACGGGGCAGGCCACCTGGAACGTCACCGGCAGCGGGAAGTACGTCGTGTACGGCGGCGAGTTCCTGCAGGTGAACGGCGTGAACCAGCAGGGCATCGTCCGGTTCGCCACCCCCGACATCGCGCCCGACAAGCAGGGACCGGTACTCACGGGCTCGGCGCTGCAGCCCACCGCGGCCGCCCGGGCACGGGGCACGGTCCAGGTCTCGTGGCCCGCCAACTGGGACCGCGACGACGACGCCCTCACGTACCGCGTGCTGCGCGGCAGCTCGAGCACGCCCGTGTACCAGGTGACCCGCGGCTCGCGGTTCTGGGACCTCCCGCGGCTCTCCTTCACCGACACCGGCCTGGCCGACGGCACGTCGTACTCCTATCGCATCCAGGCGGTGGACCCGACCGGCAACGCGGTCACGTCGCCGTCCGTCACGGCCACCACGCCGGGCTCGAGCACGGCGACCCTGGGCGCGTACGCGACCGCCGTGCTGAGCGACAACCCGGCGGCCTACTGGCGGCTCGGCGAGTCGAGCGGGGCCGCTCCGGACTGGACCTCGTACGGCAACGCGACGGTGGGCAGCAGCGGCGTCACGCGCAACCAGCCGGGCGCCATCGCGGGCGACCCGAACGGCTCCATGACGTTCAGCGGGTCCGGCACGGCGCGGGTGTACAGCACCCAGAAGGTCGCCGCGCCGTGGAACTTCACCGTCGAGGCGTGGTTCCGGACGACGTCCAGCGCCGGCGGCAAGATCGTCGGCTTCGGCAGCACGTCGGGCACGGGGAACAGCAGCACCACCGACCGCCACGTCTACATGCGCGCCGACGGTCGCCTGAGCTTCGGGGTCAACCCCAACGCCGTGCGCGTGATCACGTCGCCGGCGGCCTACAACGACGGCGCCTGGCACCAGGTGGTCGCGAGCGCGGGACCGCGCGGCATGGAGCTCTCGGTCGACGGCACGCTCGTCGCGACGAACCCGGACGTGACGTTCGGGCAGATCGTCTCCGGGTACTGGCGGATCGGCGGCGACAACCTGTCCGGCTGGCCGGGCGCCGCGGGGACCGCCTTCGTCGGCAGCATCGACGAGGTGTCGGTCTACGGCCGCCAGCTGGACCAGTCCGACGTCCAGCGCCACCGGAGCATCGGCACCACGGGCACCGCGTCGAACCTCGCTCCCGTGGCGCGGCTCTCGGTGACCGGCGGCTCGCTGTCTGCCTCGGCCAACGCCTCCGCCTCGACCGACGCCGACGGCACGATCGTCCGGTACGACTGGGCCTGGGGCGACGGGCAGACGTCGAGCACGACGACCCCGACCACGACCCATCCGTACGCGTCGGCGGGCACCTACGCGGTGACCGTGACGGTGCGGGACGACGACGGGGCGACGTCGGCGGCGACCGCGAACGCCGTGGTCACCGGGCCCAACCAGCCCCCGACGGCGGCGATCAGCGTGACCGGTCCACCGTCGCCCGCCGTGCAGGTGTCGGGCGCCGGCTCGAGCGACCCCGGCGGCTCGATCAGCTCGTACGCGTGGACGTTCGGCGACGGCGGCACGGCGACGGGCGTCACGGCGACCCACCAGTACGTGACCTCGGGCACCTACCCGATCACGCTCACGGTGACCGACAACGGTGGCGCCGTGGACACGGAGACCGTCAGCGTGACCGTCGTCGTTCCCGCCGGCCCCGTCGTGCTGGCCTCCGACTCCTTCGAGCGGTCCGTGGCGAGCGGGTGGGGGACGGCGAACAGCGGGGGCGCGTGGACGGCCGACGCGGCGACCTCGGTGGGCTCGGGCAC
>NZ_JBFULZ010000136.1:0-10914 GCF_054049635.1 Cellulomonas sp. P5_C6
ACGGTGAGCGCGAGCGCGGCGCCGAGGCGGAGCCGCCCGCCGCGGGCGCCGACCACCGGCGCGTCGGCGGGCCGCAGGGCGGCGATGGGGGAGACGCGCGTGGCCTCCCGGGCGGGCACCAGCGACGCGAGCACCGTCACCAGGGTGCCGACGAGCAGAGGCACGAGGACGACGGCGGGCGTGAGCTGGATGGTGTCGGGCAGCGGGACCCCGAGGTCGAGCCGGCCGAGCACGACGAGCGCGCTCTGCGCGAGCAGGGCGCCGAACACGAGCCCGACGACGGAGGCCGTCGAGCCGAGGATCGCCGCCTCCAGCAGCACGGAGCGGCGCAGCTGACCCTTGCCGGCACCGACGCACCGCAGCAGCGCGAGCGTCCGGGTCCGCTGGGCCACGAGCACCTGGAACGTGTTGGCGATGACCAGCGCGGCGACCAGCAGCGCGACGGCGGCGAACCCCAGCACGACGGTGACCAGGACGTTCCCGCCGTCGGAGAACTCGGCGACCGACTGAGCGGCTGCCTCGTCCTTGGTGAGCGCCTCGGCGCCGGGCACCAACGGGCCCACCTGGTCGCGGAGGGCCTCCGGGCTCACGCCGGGCCGGGCCGCGACGAGCGTGTCGGTGCCCAGGGCCGTCAGGGAGTCCACGCCGCCCCAGCGCAGCGCGTCCTGCGGGGTCACCAGGCCGGCACCACCCGACTGGGACCACGCGTCGGAGGGGTCGGTCGCGATGCCGGACACGACGACGTCCTCGTCGACGGTGCGCCACTCCTGGTCGGTCGAGTCGCTCGAGGCCGTCGCCGAGTCGCTGGGCACGGGAGCGGACCACCGGACCTGCACGTGGTCGCCGACGCCCACGCCCAGGGCGGTCGCGGTCGCTGCGGGCAGCGCGACCTCGCCGCTGCGGGTCGGGGTCGCGCCGTCCGACACCACGACGGACGCGAGGTGCGGCTCGTCCGACGTCGGCAGCATCAGCTGATAGCGGCTCTGACCGCCCTGACGGACCTCGACGCCGGTGGGTGCGAGGACCTCGGCCGCCTGCACGTCCGGGAGCGCGCGCACGGCGGCGAGCTGGGCGTCGGTGATCTCGCCGTCGACGACGATGTCGGCGTCGGCGTAGGTCGCGGTGATGGCGTCGTAACCCGTGCGGGTCATGACGTTGCCGGCCAGCAGCGTGGTGGCCAGGAACGCCGTGCCGATGGCGATGGCGACGGCGGCCGCGGTCAGCCGCCCGAGGCTGCGGCGCATCTGCGCCAGGGTGAGGCGCAGCATCAGATCCCCGCCTGGTCGAGCGTGCGCAGGGCCTCCAGGCCGGTCAGCACCGACTCGGGGGTCGGGTCGGCGATGTCGCCCGCGATGCGCCCGTCGGCCAGCAGCACCACGCGGTCCGCGTACGCGGCGGCCGTCGGGTCGTGCGTGACCATGATGATCGTGCGGCCCAGCTCGCGCACCGAGCGGCGCAGGAAGCTGAGCACCTCGGCCCCCGAGCGCGAGTCGAGGTTCCCCGTCGGCTCGTCGGCGAAGACGACCTCGGGCCTGGCGATGAGCGCGCGGGCGATGGCCACCCGCTGCTGCTGGCCGCCGGACAGCTCGGACGGCCGGTGCGTCAGGCGCTGCCCGAGCCCGAGCGTGCCGACCAGGGTGTCGAACCACTCCCGGTCGACGGGGCTGCCCGCCAGCTCGAGCGGCAGCAGGATGTTCTGCTCGGCCGTGAACATCGGGAGCAGGTTGAAGCTCTGGAACACGAACCCGACCCGGTCGCGGCGCAGGCGGGTCAGCGCGCTGTCGTCGAGCGAGGTGATCTCGGTGGCGCCCAGCCGGGCGGTGCCCGAGGTCGCCTGGTCGAGGCCCGCCAGCACGTGCATGAGGGTCGACTTGCCGGAGCCCGACGGGCCCATGATCGCGGTGAACGCGCCGGCCGCGAAGTCGACGTCGACCCCGTCCAGGGCCCGGACCTCGGCGGCACCCTGCCCGTAGACCTTGGTCAGCGACCGCGCGCTCACGGCCACGGTGGCGGGTTCCTGCGGGGCGTCCGCGTCGATCGGGCGGAAGACGGTGGTGTCCACGAGATGGCTCCTTCGAGGGCGGTGATGACGTTCCCGACGCTACGGAGCCGACCCGACCGGACGCATCAGGCCCCGGTCTGGTCGTCCGTCATCCCGTGGGCCCATCAGGCGCCCGGGCGGACCAGCCCCGTCTCGTACGCGACGACGACCGCCTGGACCCGGTCGCGCGCGTGCAGCTTGGCCAGGATGCGGCCGACGTGCGTCTTGACCGTGGCCTCGGCGACGAAGAGGTCCGAGCCGATCTCGGTGTTCGAGCGGCCCCGCGCCATGAGCACGAGCACCTCACGCTCGCGGTCGGTGAGGTCGGCGACGGCGAGCCGGGCGGGGTCGGTCGGCGTCCCCGGCTCGTCGGGCGGCAGCACCTCCACGAGGTGCTCGAGCAGCCGTCGGGTGCTCGACGGCGCGATGACCGCGTCGCCGCGGTGCACCGTGCGGATGGCCCCCAGCATCTCCTCGGGCGGCGCGTCTTTGAGCAGGAAGCCGCTGGCCCCCGCGCGGATGGCCGACAGCACGTACTCGTCGAGGTCGAACGTGGTCAGGACGATGACGCGGGGCGCCGGACGGTCCTCGGTGGCACGCGCGGTGATCTGCGCGGTCGCGGTCAACCCGTCCATGGTCGGCATCCGGACGTCCATGAGGACGACGTCGACCGGACCGGTCACCGTCAGGGCCGCGGGGTCCAGGGCGCGCACCGCCTGGGCGCCGTCGCCGGCCTCGAGCACCACCTCGAGGTCGGGCTGCGAGTCGATGACCATCCGGAAGCCGGCGCGCACCAGCTGCTGGTCGTCGACGAGGGCCACGCGGATGCGGTCGTCGCTCATCGGGCGGCCTCGTCCTGGGTGGTGCTCGGCACGGCGGTGGTCCTCTCGTCGGGCGGGCTGGGGCTGTCGCCGGGGGTGGGCAGCTGGGCGCGGACCCGGAAACCGCCGCCGGGGCGCGGTCCGGCGCTGACCGAGCCCCCGAACATCGTGGCCCGCTCGCGCATCCCGAGCAGGCCTTGTCCGAGCCCGTCGGAGTCCGCGGCGGCGCCCCGGCCGTCGTCGCTCACCTCGACGACGATGCTGCCGGGCAGCCATTGCACGAGCACCGTGACCAGGGGGTCGGGACCGGCGTGCTTGAGCACGTTGGTCAGCGCCTCCTGCGCGATCCGGTAGACCGTCAGCCCGGCCCCCGGCGGCAGGGTCCGGGGCTCCCCGAGACGGACGAGCGAGGCGCGCAGGCCGCTGGCTCGCAGCTGGTCGACCAGGGCGCCGACGTCCGACTCGGCGGGCTGCGGGGCGAAGCCCTGGCTCGTGGCGTGCCCGAGGCCGCCCGGTCCGGGGATGGTCGGCGTCGCGCCCGTGGTCGGGGCGGCGTCGGTGTTGCCCCGCAGCACGCCGAGCAGGCGGCGCATGTCCGTGAGGGCGGCGCGCCCGGTCTCGGCGATCGTGCCGAGCGCGCGGGTCGCGGCCGCCGGGTCGGCGTCGGCGGCGTACCGGCCGCCATCGGCCTGGGCGATCATGACGGTCAACGAGTGGGCCACGATGTCGTGCATCTCCCGCGCGATGCGCGCGCGCTCGGCCGCGGTCGCGATCTGGGTCTGCTGGTCGCGCTCGACCTCCAGCCGCTGCGCCCGGTCGACCAGCGCCTCGATGGTCTCCCTCCGCGACCGCCGGACCAGCCCGAACGCCCACACGGACAGGGCGACGACGGCGGTGAAGACGGTGGTCGCCGCGGCCCCCGGGGCGTCGAACCACCCGTTCATCCGGATGCCGAGCAGGACCGAGCCGACCAGCGCGCCGACGATCGCGACGCGGTGCGCCCAGCGGGGGCCGTGCACGGTGACGGAGTACAGCGCCACGAGCACGGCGATGTCGGCGGGCAGGATCAGCGGCGTGAAGAAGAGCACCTGCAGCAGCGCCGCGGTGTACACGGCGGCGGCCGACGCGGTGGGTCGCACGCGGCGCCAGGCCAGGGGCGCGACGACGGCGATCGACACGAGCGCGCTGGCGAACGTCCGGGTCGCGCCCAGCATCGTGCCCGACACGTCGGTGGCGGTCGCGACCATGAGGAGCAGCAGGAACCCGGTGCCGGTGGCGTCGACGGCGAACCGGTGCGCCTCCTCCCAGCGCAGCAGCCGTTCCCATCTGGTCACCAGACGAGGGTAGGTGCGGGCGACGACGGCGGCGTGCCCCCGGGGGACGACGCGCGCCGCCGCGCGGTCCTCCCGCAGGCGCAGATGGTTACGGGAACCTGTAGGCGCGCCCCCCTGGCGGTCAAGACCGTCCCATGACCTAGCATGGGCGAATGACCCAGGTGCTGCTGGCCGAGGACGATCCCGCGATTGCCGAGCCTTTGGCCCGCGCCCTCGGGCGTGAAGGTTATGACGTGCGCGTGCAAGGTACGGGTCAAGGTGCGATCGACGGTGCAGCGGCGGCGGACCTGGTCGTGCTCGACCTCGGTCTGCCGGACATGGACGGCCTCGACGTCGCCCGTGCGATCCGGAACCTGGGCCTGACCACGCCCGTGCTGGTGCTCACGGCGCGCGCCGACGAGGTGGACCTCGTCGTCGGGCTCGACGCGGGTGCCGACGACTACGTGACCAAGCCGTTCCGCCTCGCGGAGCTGCTGGCCCGCGTGCGCGCACTGCTGCGCCGCAGCGTCGGGGACCCGGGCGACGAGGACGAGCTGCACGCCCAGAACGTGCGGGTGGACGTGGCCGCGCACCGGGCGTTCCAGGGCGAGCGCGAGCTGCACCTGACGGCCAAGGAGTTCGACCTGCTGCGCGTCCTGGTCGGCGCGGCCGGCACCGTCGTCGCCCGCGAGACCCTCATGCGCGAGGTCTGGGGCTCCGACCCGACGGGCTCGACCAAGACGCTCGACATGCACGTCTCCTGGTTGCGCCGCAAGCTCGGCGACGACGCCAACGCCCCGCGCTACGTCACCACGGTGCGGGGCATGGGCTTCCGCTTCGAGACGGGCGGCGCCAGCGCCGAGCGGGCCTGACCTTTGCGTCGTCGCGTCCTGCAGGCGACGATCGCGGCCGTCACGGTCGCGGTGGTCCTGCTCGGCTTCCCCCTGGCGTTCCTCGGCGCCCAGCTGGTCCGCGAGAACGAGATGCAGTCCCTGCAGTCGCGCGCGGAGTCGGTCGCGCGGGCGGTCGACTTCCGCGTCGAGCAGGACATCCCGCTCACGGACCGGATGCTCGAGAACGCGACGGGCGACGCCGGCGACATCCAGGCCTCGGTGATCGTCCGTGCGCCCGACGGGGAGCTCTACCAGGCCGGCGACCGGATCCACGGCCGCAGCCTGTCGGTGCAGGTCGCGTCGGACACGGGCGCCACGGTCGTGCTCTACGTGTCGTGGTGGGACGTCTTCTGGCTCAGCGCCCGCGTGATCCTGCTGGTCGTCGTCGCGGCCGTCGTCGCCTTCGCCGCGGGCATCGCGATGGCCATCTGGCAGGCCAACCGCCTGACCGCGCCGCTGGTGTACCTCGCCGCGTCCGCCGAGCAGCTCGGGGCGGGTCAGGTGCGCCCGCGCCTCGAGCCGTCGGGCGTCGAGGAGATCGACCTCGTGGCCGCCGAGCTCGCCCGCAGCGCCGACCGGATGGCCGGCCGGCTGGCCGCCGAGCGGCAGTTCGCGTCGGACGCCTCCCACCAGCTGCGCACCCCGCTCACGGCCCTGTCGATGCGCCTCGAGGAGATCATGGTCGCCACCGACGACCCCTCCGTGAGCGAGGAGGCCCGCATCTCGCTCGAGCAGGTGGAACGGCTCGTGCGCGTCGTCGACGACCTCCTGGCCAGCTCGCGACGCCTCGCCGGGGGGACCACCGAGGCGGTCCGGCTGCTCGAGGTCGTGCACCAGCAGGAGGAGGAGTGGCAGCCGACGTTCGAGGCGAACGGTCGGCGGCTCGTCGTGGAGGTCGACCGCAGCACCCAGGTGCTCGCGACGCCGGGCGCGCTCGCCCAGGTCATCGCCACGCTGATCGAGAACTCCCTGCGGCACGGTGCCGGCACCACGACCGTGCGGTCGCGCCCGGGTGGGCCGTCGGGCGCGATCGTGGTCGAGGTGGCCGACGAGGGCGCCGGGGTTCCCGACGAGCTGGCGCCCCGGATCTTCGAGCGCGAGGTGACGTCCGGCAAGGGCACGGGGCTGGGCCTCGCCCTGGCGCGCGACCTGGCCTCGGCCGACGGCGGGCGCCTGGAGCTGGCACAGCGCCGACCCGCGGTGTTCGCGCTGTTCCTGTCCGGCGTGCCGGCGTCGCTGCGGCCGGACGTGGTGCTGCCGCTGGGTGCGGTCGTGTCCTCCCGGATGGACCGCCGTCGCCGCTGAGGCCTCAGGCGGGGGCGATCTGGCCCGTGAACACCCAGCGCTTGTACCCGACGTACCGCAGGACCGTGCCGATCGCGATGCCCAGCACCGTGGCGACGTTGTCCGCGAGGGGCGTGGTCAGGCCGAGCGTGTAGTGCGAGAACGCGAGCGTGAGGATCGGGACGACCGCGCCGACCAGGTTGACCCCGGTGAACACGACGAGCTCACGGGCGCGACGCTCGGTGCGCTGCCCGGAGAAGGTCCAGTGGCGGTTGCCCACCCAGCTGACCAGCGTCGCCGCGATGACCGAGATGACCTTGGCGGTGATCGGCTTGTGCTCGAGCAGGTGGCCGGGGCCGAACCGCAGCAGGTTGAAGAGCCCCAGGTCGACGATGAACGCGATGCCACCCACCGAGAGGAAGCGGGCGATCTCGTAGCCCCGCGCGCGCAGGGCGGCGATGCGGGACGCGGACGCGACCGGGACCTCGGCGACGGCCGGTCCGGCGGTCAGCTCGTCGCTCACGGAGCTCCTCGGGTGTCGACGGACCAGTCGGTCCCGTGAGGATAGCCCGCGATCCTGGACGTCACCTGACAGTCCCCGGGGCGAAGCGTTTCGGGGTGCCGGGGGCGCTCGACTAGTGTCGTCGCCCGTGACAGCACCCGTGGTGGCAGTGGTCGGCGGTGGGCAGCTGGCCCGCATGATGGCGCCTGCGGCGACGGCGCTGGGGCTGCACCTGCGGGTCCTGGTCGAGAGCCCGACGTCGTCGGCAGCCCAGGTCGTGGTCGACGCCCCCGTCGGCGCCGCCTCCGACGAGGACGCCATCACCCGCCTCGCCGACGGCGCGGACGCGTTGACCTTCGAGCACGAGCACGTGCCCAACGCGCTGCTGGACCGGCTGGAGGCCGCCGGCGTCGCCGTCCACCCCGACGCGGCCGCGCTGGTGCACGCGCAGGACAAGATCGTCATGCGGACCCGGCTCACCGCCCTGGGCGTGCCCGTCCCGGCCTGGAGCACGCTGCCCTCCGCGGCCGACCTCGCCGCGTTCCTCGCCGACCACGACGGCGTCGCGGTGGTGAAGACGTCGCGCGGCGGCTACGACGGCAAGGGCGTGCGCGTGGTGCGCGACGTGGCCGCCGTCGCGGACTGGTTCGCCGCCGCCGACCAGGGCACGGGGGTGCCGCTGCTGGCCGAGGAGAAGGTGCCGTTCACCCGCGAGCTCGCGGTCCTGGTGGCCCGGCGGCCGTCGGGGGAGATGCGGACGTGGCCCGTCGTCGAGTCGGTGCAGCGGGACGGGGTGTGCGCCGAGGTCGTTGCCCCGGCCCCGGACCTCGACCCGGCCACCCGGGCGGAGGCGCTCGACGTCGCCACCCGGATCGCCGAGGGCCTGGCCGTGACCGGGGTGCTGGCCGTCGAGCTCTTCGAGGTGCCCGGCACCGCCGGCGGACCCCCGCGCGTGCTGGTCAACGAGCTCGCGATGCGCCCGCACAACTCGGGCCACTGGACCATCGACGGCTCGGTGACCAGCCAGTTCGAGCAGCACCTGCGCGCCGTGCTCGACCTGCCGCTGGGCGACACCGGCCCCCGGTCCGCCTGGACCGTGATGGCGAACGTCCTGGGCAGCGCGCTGCCGGACCCGACGGACGCGCTGGCCGACGTGGCCCGCACGGACCCGGCGGCCAAGGTGCACCTGTACGGCAAGGAGGTGCGCGCCGGCCGCAAGCTCGGGCACGTGAACGTCAGCGGCGACGACCTCGACGACGTCCGTCGGCGCGCGGTTGCCGCGGCCGCGCTGCTGCGGGGCGACGCGTCCGCCTGACGCGAACACCGCGCCGGTGCGGGCACCCGCTGGGACATGATGAGCGCGGCGTCGCAGTGGCGGCGTCGGGGCGGGCGGACGGAGACGGTGATGGCAGCGCAGGCACTCGTGGGGATCGTCATGGGGTCCGACTCGGACTGGCCCGTGATGAAGGCCGCCGCCGACGCTCTTGCGGAGTTCGACGTCGCCGTCGAGATCGACGTGGTCTCGGCGCACCGCCAGCCCGAGAAGATGATCGCGTACGGCCGGTCCGCGGCCGACCGCGGCCTGCGCGTGGTGATCGCGGGAGCCGGCGGAGCCGCCCACCTGCCGGGCATGCTCGCGGCCGTCACCACGCTGCCGGTGGTCGGCGTGCCGGTCCCGCTGGCGTACCTCGACGGCATGGACTCGCTGCTGTCGATCGTGCAGATGCCCGCGGGCGTCCCGGTGGCGACCGTGTCGATCGGCGGGGCGCGCAACGCCGGCCTGCTCGCCGTGCGCATCCTCGCGTCGGGCGAGGGGGAGCAGGCCGCCCGCCTGCGTGCCGCGATGGCGACGTTCCAGGAGAACCTGCAGGGCCAGGCCGACGGCAAGGGCGAGCGGCTGCGGGCGCAGACGACGTCACGGCCGAGCGTGGGGTTCAGCGTCTGACCGTGTGAAGGGCTCGTGGGGGTGGCTCCCTCGGCGTGCGGGTCCGGCAGCGCCTGCCTAGCGTCGAGCGGATGACCACCGCCTCCCGACCGCGCCTCGCTGCCCTCGACGCGCTCCGCTTCGCCGCCGCCGCGGCGGTGGTGCTCTACCACTTCACCGGCCGGACGAGCAGCGCGTGGGGCCCCGGACAGGCCGAGCAGCTGGGCGGCGTGGGGCGATGGACCGGGTACGGCTCGCTCGGCCCGGAGCTGTTCTTCGTGATCAGTGGCTTCGTCATCCTCATGACGGCGTGGGGCCGGCCCACCGCGCAGGTCGTCGCCTCGCGCGTCGCCCGGCTGTACCCCGCCTACTGGGTCGCCGTGCTGGCCACGGGCGGGCTGCTGCTCCTCGTGTGGCCGCAGGGCAAGGCGATCACCGTGCACCAGGTGCTGGTGAACCTCACGATGCTGCAGTCCGCCGTGGGGGTCGACCACGTCGACGGCGTCTACTGGACCCTCTGGACCGAGCTGCGGTTCTACCTGCTGCTCGGGGTGTTCTCGCTGGTCGGCATCACGCGTCGGCGGGTGCTCGGTGTCGCACTGCTGTGGCCGTGGCTGGCGCTGCTCGCCGAGCGAGCGGGCGCCGACGGCCTGGCGACCGCGCTGATCTCGGACTACGCGCCGCTGTTCGCCGCGGGCATGGCCCTCTTCGTGCTGCTCCGCGACCGCGAGTCGGGACGTCGTTCGGTGCTCCCGTGGGTGGCGGTCGCGACGAGCTCGGGCCTGGYCGTCGCCCTCGTCGTGCCGTCCCGCGCGGCCGTCCTCGAGCGGACCACCGGGTACGTGCCGTCGACCTGGCTGCTCGCCGCCGCGGTGCTCGGCTGTGTGGCCGCCGTGGCGGTCGTGGCGCTCACGCCGGTGTCGCGCTGGGAGCATCCCGGCCTCGTGGCGCTCGGCACGCTCACGTACCCGCTGTACCTCGTGCACGAGTACTGGGGGCTCGCGGTCATCGGGTCGCTCGCGCACCGGGTGCCCGCCGCCGTCGCGCTGGCCGCGGCGCTCGTCGTCGTGACCGCACTGGCCTGGCTGGTGCACCGGTTCGTCGAGGTGCCGTGCGGCCCGCGCCTGCGCCGGGTGACGCTCGCCGCCCTCGAGCGGCCGCGCGCCGTGGTGCTCGACCGCGTGATGCGCGGCCCGCGCCTGCTGCAGGCGATGCCGTGACGCGTCAGGCGCCGGGCATCCCGCCGACGGGACCGGCCGGCAGGGACCCGTCCCGGATCGCCGCGAAGAACGCCGGGGTCGTGTCGGGGTCGAGCTGCACGGTGGAGCCGACGCCGCCGGGGCGGTAGTCGAGGCTCGCGATCGGCGGAGTGCCCGTGATGCCGCCGGCGCCGTTGGCGGCGCGGAACGCGAGCGCCAGCTTGGCCATGTCGACGATGCCGGTCTCGTCGCTCACCGTCAGCGCGGCCGTGCCGGCGTCGATGAGCGCGACCTGCTGGGACGGGTGGACCAGCAGCTGGCTGGGCCGGATCTTGCCCATGACGGCGCTGATGAGCTGGCGCTGGCGCTGGGCACGGCCGACGTCGCCCGTCGGGTCGGACTTGCGCATGCGGGCGAACGCGAGCGCCTGGACGCCGTCGACGTCGTGGCACCCGGGCGTCCAGACCATGCCCGAGTCGACGTCGTTGACCTCCGCGTCGTAGCAGAGGTTCACGCCGCCGACCGCGGTGACGATCTGCTCGACGCCGGCCATGCCGATCTCGGCGTAGTGGTCGACCGTGAGGCCCGTGAGCCCCTCGACGGTCTGCACCAGCAGCGGTGCGCCGCCCCAGGAGAAGGCCGCGTTGAGCTTCGCCGCGTCGTGCCCGGGGATCTGCACGTAGGTGTCGCGCGGCAGCGAGATGAGCGCCGTCGGACCGTGGTCGGGCACGTGCAGCAGCAGGATCGAATCGGTGCGGGCGCCCTCGGTGCCGTCGGCCTCGATGCCGCCGTCCGCGCGCGAGTCCGAGCCCGTGAGCAGGTAGGTGGTGCCGGGGGTGTTCGGCGCGCCGCTGAGGGCGGAGGTGTGCTGGACCTTGCCGTTGGCCCACACCAGCAGGCCGACGGGCCAGGCGAGCAGGGCCGCGAGGACCAGGAC
>NZ_JBFULZ010000137.1:0-10828 GCF_054049635.1 Cellulomonas sp. P5_C6
CATCTCCGCCTCAGCGAACCACTGCGAGGCGAAGTCCTCCGGCGTGATGTTGCCGTAGCCGAGGTCCTCGGCCAGCGTCTTCCACTTGGCCTCGATGGTGCCGAAGCCCTTGACGGGGATCGGCGTGGACTCGGTCACCTGGTCGGCGATCTTCTCCTCGTACGCGATCACCTGGGCGTCGACGCTGCCCTCGGTCGTGTCGACGGCGGCGCGCTGGTCGGCGTCCGCCGGCACACCCTTCGACGTGCCGAAGATCTTGCCGACCTCGGGGTCCGTGAGCAGGAAGTTGATCAGCGTCGCGGCCTGCTCCGGGTGCTTGGTGTTGGCACCCGACGACAGGAGCATCGACGGCTTGAAGAACAGGTGCTTCTCGCCGGGCTTGACCGACGGGATCTGCGCCATCGAGAGGTTCTGCGTGCCGGAGTCGGCGACGTAGCCGGCCAGGAAGTTGTCCCAGCTCATCTCGGACGCCGTCTCGTTCACCGTGAAGCCACCCTTGGGGGCGAGCGCGATGTTGCGGTCCGTCGGGTAGACCAGCTTGTCCTTGCGGAGGTCCGCCGTCAGGTCGAGGAACTTGACGACGTCCTTCTCGTCGAAGCCGAACGTGCCGTCGTCGTTGAAGGGCGTCTTGCCCTCCTGCAGCAGCCACTGGATGAAGAACCAGAAGGTGCCCGTGTAGTCGACCGCGCCGTACAGGCCGTAGCCGTCCGCCGTCTTCTCGCCGGCGCTCGACACGTCCTTGATGAAGTCGTTGTAGTCGTCCCACGTGTACTGGGCCTCGTCCGGGAACGTCGCCCCGGTCTGCTCGATCACGTTGGGGTTCTGGAACATGGCGAACGTGTTGGTCGACGTCGGGATGCCGATCATCTTGTCGTCGAGGACACCCGCCTTGGTCAGCGTCTTGTCGAAGCCGGAGAGGTCGATCGTGCCGTTGTCGACGTACTTCTGCAGGTCGAGCAGCTGACCGTTCTGGTTGAACTCACGCAGGTACGACAGGTCGAACTGCATGACGTCCGGGAGCGCCCGACCGGCCGCCTCCGTGGAGCGGGCCGTCCAGTAGTCCGGGAACGCGGCGAAGCTGGTCTGGACCGTGATGTACGGGTACTTCTCCTTGAACAGCGCGAGGGCCTGGTTGTAGCGGTCGGCCCGGTCGTCGTTGCCCCACCACGTGAAGTTGATGGTGACGGGCGAGGTGTCCGGACCGGTGGTGCTGGCCGTCGGCTCGGAGCTGCCCGAATCGCCGGACGAGCAGGCGGTCAGGGCGAGTGCGGCGACGGCGGCGACTGCGGCCGTCCTCCAAAGGGTTCGCTTCATCGTCGTTGAGCCTCCTTGCTCGGGGTGTGAAAGCGCATTCCGGACGTTAGGCGAGCGCTTACCCGACTGTCAACGGGTCGCGCTGAATCGTTACAAAGGCCCTGGTCCCCGGAGTACCTTGCCATGCGACGGAGGCAGCTGCAGCCTCGCTCCAAGGCCGGCCTGAGCGCCAGGCGACGCATTCGGTCGTCGGAGCGCGCGATCGTGCGGAGGTCGACATCGGGCACGGCGAACGTCCGCGGATTCGGTCGTGKGAGCGCTCGCTCGTGCGGACATTGCAGCCGTCCACCCGGGGCGTCCACGGACTCGGTCCTCAGGGCGCTCGATCTTGAGGACGTCGGCAGCAGGCGCGCGCGACGTCCGCACATCCGGGTGTCCAGACGATCGATCCGGCGGACGTTGGCGGCGGAGATCTCGTCAAGTCCGCGGATTCGGTCGTCCGGATGCTCGATCCTGCAGACGTCACGGGTGGATGCTGTCGGGAGAGGCCTCATCGACGCTGGGGCGTTCCGTTCCCGGTCGGGCTGTCGGCCGCTCCGCATCCTGTTGTATCGTTTCAAAACCCGTGCAGCCCAACGATGCGCCACACCCCCTGGAGTCACCGGTGACCGACCGTCAGATCCCCTCGTGGTCCGAGCTCAAGCCGCTGATGCGCCCGAAGCCGATCGAGCTCAACGGCACCAAGCGCCGGCTCGCGGACGCGCTGACCATCGCGGACCTGCGCACCCTGGCCCGCAAGCGGACGCCACGCTCGGTCTTCGACTACACCGACGGCGCCGCCGAGGCGGAGATCAGCCTGCGCCGCGCCCGGTCGCTGTTCCACCAGCTCGAGTTCCAGCCGTCGATCCTGCACGACGTCTCGCACGTCGACCCCACCACCGACATGATCGGCACGCCCAGCGCCCTGCCGTTCGCGTTCGCCCCCACCGGCTTCACACGGATGATGAACCACGAGGGCGAGCGCGCGGTCGTCCGGGTCGCCCAGCGCCGCGGCATCCCCTACGCACTGTCGACGATGGGCACGACGTCCATCGAGGAGGTCGCGAAGGCCGGCCCCGACGCCCGCAAGTGGTTCCAGCTGTACGTCTGGAAGGACCGCTCCGCGGGCGAGGACCTGATGGCCCGGGCCAAGGCCGCCGGCTACGAGGCCCTGATGCTCACCGTCGACGTCCCCGTGGCGGGCGCCCGGCTGCGCGACGCCCGCAACGGCTTCTCCATCCCCCCGGCCCTCACGGTCAAGACCGTGCTCGACGCGGCGACGCACCCGGCCTGGTGGATGAACCTCCTGACCACGGAGACGCTGACCTTCGCGTCGCTGACCACCTGGTCGGGCACGGTCGCGGACCTGCTGGACAAGCTCTTCGACCCGACCATGACCTTCGCGGACCTCGAGTGGATCCGTGCGTCGTGGGACGGCCCGCTGATCATCAAGGGCATCCAGACCGTCGAGGACGCCCGTCGCGTGACGGACGCCGGCGCCGACGCCCTCGTCCTGTCGAACCACGGCGGCCGCCAGCTCGACCGCGCACCCGTGCCGCTGCGCCTGCTGCCCGACGTCGCCGAGGCGGTCGGCGACCGCACGCAGGTCTGGGTCGACACCGGCATCATGTCCGGCGCCGACGTCGTCGCCGCCCTCGCTCTCGGCGCCGACGCGACGCTCGTCGGCCGCGCCTACCTGTACGGCCTCATGGCCGGCGGCGAGCGCGGCGTGGACCGCGCCGTCGAGATCCTCGAGCGCGAGGTCCGCCGGACCATGGCCCTGCTCGGCGTCTCCACGGTCAAGGAGCTCGGCCCGCACCACGTCCGCCTGCCCTGACCCCCGGCGCCGGCACCCCTCCACCACCCGCAAACGTCCGAGCAAAGAGGGCCCAGAACCCGACTTTGCTCGGGCGTTGTCACGTTCGCYGCACGACGTCCGAGCACCTGCGGGTCAGAGGCCCCACTTGCTCGGACGTTGTCGCGTTCGCTGCACAACGTCCGAGCACATGCGGGTCAGAGGCCCACTTGCTCGGMCGTTGTCGCGTTCGCTGCACAACGTCCGAGCACCTGCGGGTCAGGGGCCCGACTTGCTCGGACGTTGCGCATTTCAGGGGCCGGACATTGCGCCTGCCAGGGGTCGGATGTCCGCGCACATGCAGGTCAGAGGCCCCTTCGGCTCGGACGTCGAGGCAGGCGGACGGCCGGCCCGGGAGCGTGGGGCTCCCGGGCCGGCCGTCGTCGTGAAGGAAGGGTCAGTGCGTGACCTTGACCTTCAGCTCGGAGCTGCTGGTGGTCCCGAGCGGGTTCGCCAGCTCGGCGCGGTAGACGTGCGTGCCGACCGATCGGCCGGACACGCTGGTGGTCGCCTGCTGCGCGTTGAACCCGTTCGCCGTGAGGGACTGGGTGTCGATGAGCACGCCGTCCTCGTACAGCCGGTAGACGGTCGCGTTGGTCCCCCACCAGAGGTTGGTGGTGAGGGTGTACGACCCGTCGCCGTCCTTGTTGTCGTGGCTCAGCACCGGGGTTCCGGGGTTGGCCGCAGTCACGCGGACGGTCAGCGGGGCGGTCGTCGTCTTCCCGTGCTGGTTGGTCAGCACCGCGGTGTAGACGTACGTCCCGTTGGGCTTGCCGGCGAGCTGGAAGGCCGCCGACTGGGCGTTCGGGGTGGCGTCGACCAGGTCGCGCGTGGCCACCTCGACCCCGTTCTCCAGCAGCGTCACGGTCTGGGCGTTCTGGCCCCACCACAGGTTCATGGTCACCGTGTAGCTGCTGTCGTTGTCCCAGTTGTCGCTGGAGAGCACCCCGGCGCCGGGCTTCGCGGTGGCCGGTCCCGGCACCCGCTCGTCCGGACCGGTGGCGGCGCCCGTGTAGACGATGCTCGGCGCCGGCGGCGTCGACATCCCGTCACCCAGGAAGTAGCCCGTGTGCGGCGGCTGGTTGTAGCCGGTGTTCTGCCAGGCGACGCCGAGCCGGTAGACGGGGTCGGACTGGAGGGTGCGGAACCGGTGGTCGGTGAGGTCGACCGTGGTGGCGATCCGCAGGGCCGACGAGTCGGCCAGGCGGGTCACGATCTCCTCGCGCCAGTCCCCGAACAGGTCGGCCTGCAGGGCGGGTGTGCCCTTGGTGCCGTTGTCGGACAGGGTGCCCGTCGCCCGGTAGATCTCGTCGGCGGTCTTCGTCGACGGGTTCCACTTGGCGATCGTCGGGACCCCCGTGAGCGTCTCCGTGGACCAGTCGTGGTCGGTGATCTCCCGCAGGAGGTCGCCGTCCCACCAGGTGAGGAAGTTCGCCGCGGGGATCGTGGAGCTGATCAGGGTGCCGTCGGCCGCCCGCATCTCCCCCGACCGCGAGTTCCACGTGCCGTCGGTCGTGACGGCCCACGACTCCGAGCCCGGGTGCGAGGCGTCGATGTCGCCCGAGGCCCCACGGCCGGTGTCGGCGGTGGCCGGCATCGACCACAGCACCTCGCCGGTCCTGGCGTCGCGGAAGGTCGCCCCGATGCCCTTGCTGTGCGGCGCCTCCTCGTGCACCGCGAACACCTCGAGGCCCGGCCGGCTGGGGTCGAGGTCGCTGACGTGCAGCGCGTCCCCGTGCCCGAGCCCGGTGCTGTAGAGCGCCGTGCCGTCGTCGTCGATGGTCATGGAGCCGTAGACGATCTCGTCCTTCTGGTCGCCGTCGACGTCGGCCACCGAGAGGTTGTGGTTGCCCTGGCCCATGTACTGCGAGCCGGCGACGTCGGAGTCGAACGTCCACCGCTTGGTGAGCGAGGAGCCGTCGAAGTCGTAGGCGACCAGGACGGTCCGCGTGTAGTAGCCGCGGCTGAAGATGACGCTCGGGTGCTCGCCGTCGAGGTACGCGACCCCGGCGAGGAAGCGGTCGACCCGGTTGCCGTACGCGTCGCCCCACGCGGCCACGTCACCGCGCGGCGGCGTGTAGTCGATCGTGTCGACGGCCGCGCCGGTGGCACCGTTGAACACCGTCAGGAACTCCGGCCCGGTGAGCACGTAGCCCGACGAGTTCCGGTAGTCCGCCCGCGGGTCACCGATGACCGTGCCGACGCCGTCGACGGTGCCGTCCGCGGTCTTCATGGTGACCTCGGCCTTCCCGTCGCCGTTCAGGTCGTACACCTGGAACTGGGTGTAGTGCGCGCCGGCCCGGATGTTCTGGCCCAGGTCGATGCGCCACAGCCGCGTGCCGTCCAGCTCGTACGCGTCGACGTACACGTTGCCGGTGTAGCCCGCCTGCGAGTTGTCCTTGCTGTTGGACGGGTCCCACTTCACGACGATCTCGTACTGCCCGTCGCCGTCGACGTCACCGACGGACGCGTCGTTGGCGTTGTAGGTGTACGGCTGACCGTCCTTCGTGTACGCGTCCGCCGGCTTGTCCAGCGGCACGTCGAGGTGCTGGCTGTCCCACACGCGGAACTCGCCGGTGGCCCAGCGCTCGATCCCGTCGACCACCGAGCTGACCCGGTAGACCGAGCCCGCGGAGCCGCCGGCGTCCAGCAGGTTGGTGCTGGTGGTGATCGGCAGCGTGGTGATCTTCTTGCCGTCCCGGTACACGTGGAACGCGATCGAGTCGGGGTCCAGGCCCAGCTGTCGCCAGCCGAGGTAGACGCCGCCGTCGGTCTTCACCGCGACCGGCGACCGGTCGAGGCGCTCCGCCTGCCGCGCGAGGGTGGTGACCGCGGGGGTGGTGAGCGACGACGACGCCGCCGACACCCCGCCCGCGTTCACCGACGCGACCCGGTACGTGTAGCCGATCGTGGTCAGCACGGTCGTGTCGGTGTACGACGGACCGTCCGCACGGCCGACCACGACGAACGAGCCGTCCTTGGCCTGCCGCGACACCTGGTAGAACAGCGCGCCGTCGACGGCGTCCCAGGTGAACGTGACGTCGTTCTTGTTCACGGCGCCCAGCGTGAGCCCGGTCGGCACGGCGGCCGTCGGCACGTCCGGGTCGACGGTGGTCACGTCGAGCGTGTCCGTCGGCACCGACTCGACGCCGGTCGGGTCGAGCGCGACGACGTCGTACTCGTACGCCAGCCCGACGTCGGGGGTGGTGTCGACGAACGTCGTCGTGGTGACGTCACCGAGCGCGACCGGAGCCGAGGCCCCCGCCGCCTTCCGGTAGACCCGGTACCCGGCCGAGTCGGACGTCCCCGTCCAGCTCAGCGAGACCTTCACCGACGTGCCGTCGATGCTGAGGTCGTCGAGGGTCAGACCCGACGGCGCCAGCAGCAGCGGCGTGATCTCGATGCCGTTCAGGCGGCTCGAGGAGCCGGTCATCACGAGGTTCAGCTGCCCGTCGGTCACGAGCACCGGCTGGCTGACCTTCTCCGAGACCGACCCCGCGCCCGCGTTGGAGGCGCCGAAGTCCTTGCCCTCGAGCTGCACGTTGGAGCGGCTGGTGCCGATCCAGTCGCCGTTGTACGTCTTGACGGCGTAGCTGCCGTCGGGCACGTCGACCGCGAACACGTGCTGGGTGCCCGGCAGCAGGAAGTCGCGCTGCAGGTCGTTCGGCGGCGGTGTGAAGCCGACCCCGCGGTCGCGTCCACCCAGACCCGTCGGGTCCAGCCAGCCCCAGCCGATCTCGGGGGTGTACCGAGAGTTCTGGTTCACCTCCGTGTAGCCCGGCATGACCGGGCTGCCGGCCAGCTGCACGTCGAACTTGTACAGCGCGGCCTTCGTCGTGACCCGCACCGCGGCCGACGGGGCCGACGATCCACGCCCGTTGACGGCGACGACCCGCAGGTCGTACGACGCCCCCTCGACCAGCCCGCCGACCGCGGCCTGCGGCAGAGTGGAGGTGGCGACCAGCGCGTACGCGTCGTCACCGGCGGCGGCGTCCTTGCGGAACACCTGGTAGATGTCCGCACCCTCGCTCGCGGTCCAGGAAAGCTGGACGCCGGCGTTGGAGACGCTGCCCGCGACCACACCGGCCGGGGCGGCCGGGACCTGCGCCGGAGGCTCGGCGTCGACCACCTCGTCGGCCAGCGGCACGTCGAGCTTCTCGATGCCGGAGGCGACGAGTCGGGCCATCTGGATGGCGCCGTACTCCTGGAAGTGGGTGTCGTCGATGGTCCCCGTCGGACGGCCCGGGTAGACCCCGGCCGGCACGTACAGGAACACGCTCGTCGACGCCTCCGGGCCGATCTGGTCGAGGTACGCGCGGCTCGAGGCCGCGAGGTCGACCAGGGGCGTCCCGGTCTCGGTGGCCAGCGCGGTCGCCGCAGCGACGTACTCGGGGAACGAGACGTTGAACGCGCCCGTCGCCGGGTCGAAGCTGCGCCGAGAGACGGGCGTGACGATCACCGGCGTGGCCCCGCGCTGCACGGCACCGTCGACGTAGGTCCGCAGGTACTCGGCGTAGTCGGCGGGGGCGGCGAAGCGGTCGTCGACCCCGTAGGTCGCGTCGTTGTGCCCGAACTGCACGAACACGTAGTCGCCCGGCTTGACCAGGCGCAGGACCTCGTCGAGCCGGCCCTGGCTGATGAAGTTCTTCGACGAGCGGCCGCCGATGGCCCGGTTGTCCACCGTGACGTCGTCGGACAGGAACCGGCCGATCATCTGGCCCCAGCCGGCCTGCGGCGCGTAGTCCGCCGTGTAGCTCTGCACCGTCGAGTCGCCCGTGATCCACACCGTCGGCTCGTCGCCGGGTGCGCGCGGGCTCTGCGCCGCGATGCGGAGCTCGTTGAGCTTGGGCGCGGTGCCGGAGAGCTCGAGGTTGAGCTGGCCGTCGACCACGGCGATGTCGAACGACATCTCGAGGAACTGGCCCGCGGCCTTCGTCGTCGGCGCCACCTTGGCCATCTGCTCCGCGGTGATCGCGACGTCCGTCGCCTCGGTGGCGTCGCCCGCGATCAGGCTCACGGTGTAGTCGCCGTTGGGCAGGTCGACGACGAGCTCGGTGTCGCCCACGCTCACGAAGTCGGAACGCAGAGGGTCGGCCGTCGCGCGGTCGGTCGCCGTGACCGCGCGGGTGTCGACGAAGCCGTAGCGGGTCGATGCCGAGTACGCGCTCGTCGCGTCGAGCCTCGTGGCACCCGGAGCGAGCGCGCCGCTGCCGAGGTCGAAGTCGAGCACGGCGGGCACGGTCGGAGGCGTCGGCAGGCTGCTCACGGCGGCGGCCGACGGGGTCGACAGGCCGGCGGCGTCGATCGTCTGCACGCGGTAGTAGCGCAGGGTCGAGGTGTCGACGGCGTCGGTGGTGAACACCTCGCGCGCGCCGGTCCGGGCGACCTCGGTGTAGGTGCCGTCGACGGCGTCGGAGCGCGAGACCACGTAGCCCGTGGCGCCGGCGACCTCGTTCCAGCGCAGCGTCACGGCGCTCGGGGTCACGTGGGCCATGCGCACCGAGGTGGGCGCAGCGATGGTCGACGTGCCCGGGTCGGGCTCGTCGGGCGGCGTCGTCCCCGTCTGCGACACGACGATCGAGCTGACGTACCCACCGGCACCCGCGCCGGCGATCCCCACCGTCAGCTGACCGTCTGCGACCGTGACCGGCCATGTGCCCGCGATCGGCGCCGCCTTGGTGCTCAGCGTGCCGCCGCCGGCACCCTCGAGCGTCACCGTGGTCTTGGTGGTGCTCGTGCCCGCGAGCAGGTCGCCCGAGCGGACCGTCACGTCGTAGGTGCCGTTGGGCACGTCGAGCACGAACGACCAGCTGGTGGCCAGGACGAAGTCGCGGTCCGCGGGGTCGACCGCGCCACGGTCACGGGAGATCGGGGTGACCCCGTCCGACGGCACGATGCCGAACCCGGTCGCGGCGGAGTAGCGCGTCGCGTCGGTCACCTGCTGGTAGCCGTCCGCGACCGGGCTGGTCGCGGTGCCCAGGTCGAACTTCCACGTGGTCGGCGGGTCAGCCGCGAGGGCCGGCAGCCCGCCGGTGGCGACCAGCGCGGCCGCGGTCGCGGTGGCTACCCCCGCCAGAACTGCACGAGGACCCGCTCGGCCGGGAGTTCGTCCCGCATGCCCCGCCGACCCGCGCGTCCGTCCCGCCCGCGGTTCCCCTGGTCCCTCGTCGTGCGCGCGCGTCGAGCGCATGGCATCACCCTTTGTCTCGTCGTTGAGATCGCCCCTGTGCTGCATGGTGAATCGATTCATTGTGTAACGATTCACCTGAGCAAGCAGGACATTCCTACCGACCCCTCCCCGGGCCGCGCAAGGGTTTCGGGCAAACTGGGGAAAGCGCTCGCCACTTCTGTTTCCCGCGCGGCGGCGCGGGTGGCCCTGGTCGACTACGCAGTCGGGCAGCGCGGCATCGACGCCCTTTCGGCGCCCTGACCTGCGGCTATGCATCGGTYGCGACAACGCGACTCAGTCGGCGCACAGGCAACGCCGACAAGGGACGCGAGCGCCCGAGAACTCGCCTCCGGTGAGCACCGGGCGCCGTCGGGCTCGAGCACGCTTCCCCGCCGCCGCTCGCCTCCCGCTGTCCGCTCGGGTCGTTCCCCGCCCGACCGCGACCTCGTCAGCCGGCGCCCGGCATCCCGCAGGAACGCCCGACGAACTCGTGCAACGCCCCCCGCAGCACGTCGCTCGACGCGAGGTAGAACACCGGCTGGTCGACCCCGTCGACCCGGGTGTGCACGCCGAAGAACGTGCCGCGCTTGTCCTCGGCCACGGCGTGCGGGTCGCACCGCGACGGCACCAGCTCGAGCGGCACGGTGTCCTCGGCGCCGTCGGCCGTGTCGACGGTGGTGGGCCAGCTCGTCGCACCCCCGACCGGCGCCAGCAGCACCGTCCCGTCGACCTGCGTGATCTCGACGGTCGGTCCGCCGAGCACCGGCACCACGCGCAGGTCCACCGTGGCGGCCAGCGTCCCGTCGACGTCGCTGGTCGTGATCGCGTCCTCCAGGCTCAGCGTCGCGCCCCTCGCCACGGCCGCCGCCGCGCAGTCCTCGCCGTGGATCCGCGCGAGGTGGCCCTGCGGGTCGCCCGGCTGCACGACGAGAGTCGACTGTCGGCCCGCGTCGTCCACCAGGTCGAGCTCGGCCTGCGCGGGCCCGGAGGTCGCGTCGTCGCAGACCGGTTCGCCGAGCGCCACGGACACGTCCCGGTCGACGCCCGCCCGCACGGGTCGCTCGCGGTCACTCGTCGCGACGCCCGCGTCGTCGGGCGTGATCAGCCGCGCCCGTTCGACCGTCACGTCGCCGGGCCCGGCGTTCGCCACGTTCAGCTGCACCACCCGGAGCGCCCAGTCGCTGCGCGCCTGCCGGACCTCGACCGACAGCCCCGCCAGCACGTCGGCGGGGATCGGCGTCGGCGTCGCGCGCGGGCTGGGCGGCCGCGCGGCCGGCGCGCCGCCCGTGCAACCCGCGAGCGCGAGCACGGCGACGACCGCCACCACCCGCCACCGTCCGGCCACCCCCCGATCGTGCCGCACCCGCCCGGTCGGCCGACAGGACGAAGACACCCCGCGGCGCGTGCGCGCGTCCGAGCCCACAGTCATCGGCGGGGACAGCGTCGCTGTCGCGCGGGCGTCCGACGGCGAGAACAACATGGGACGCGTCATAGCGAGCCAATCCGCGTCC
>NZ_JBFULZ010000138.1:0-10781 GCF_054049635.1 Cellulomonas sp. P5_C6
GCCTCCGGCGACGGCTCGAACTCGTACAGCGGCGGGATCTCGTTCTCGTCGCGGGGCTCGACGCCCTCGACGATCTCGAGCGGCAGCAGCCGGATCACGCGCGGGGTCTGCGACACCATGTTCTTGAAGTGGGTGAACACGACGTGCAGCTCCGAGACGCCACCCTGGTCGACCGGCGCCTCGAACGCCGCGAGCAGCGTCTCGGCGATCTCCGTGGCGGTCTCGACGGACGGCGCGTCCGAGCTGCCCGACCACTGCTCCGCGAGCTCACGCCCGCGGAACGCGTAGTACGAGATGGCGCGGCGACCGACGGCGTAGACGACCGGCTCCTTGCCCGCCTCGGTGAGGCGACCGATGAGGCGCTCGGCCTCGCGGATCGCGCTCGCCGAGTAGGCGCCGGCCATGCCGCGGTCCGACGTGACGACGAGGACCGCGACCCGGTTGGTGTCCGTGCGCTCGGTGACGAGCGGGTGGGTCACGTTGGAGTGCGTGGCCACGGCCGACACCGCACGGGTCAGCGCACGGGAGTACGGCGTCGCCGCCGTCACCCGGTCGCGCGCCTTGCCGATGCGCGAGGCAGCGATGAGCTCCATCGCACGGAAGATCTTCTTCAGCGACTGTGTCGACCGGATCCGCTGCCGGTAGACGCGCTGCTGACCTGCCACGGTCAGCCCTTCTTCTGCCGGACGATCTGCTCCTGCTCGACCTCGACCTCGGCGCCGTCGTCGGCGGAGCCGACCAGCGTCGAGCCGTCACCGACGAGGAACCCGTTGCGGAACTCGTCGATCGCGTCGCCGAGTGCCTTCTCCGTGTCGTCCTCGAGCTTGCCGGACGACGCGATGGTCGACAGGACCTCGGTGTTGCGGCGCAGGTGGTCGAGCAGCTCGGTCTCGAACCGGCGGACGTCGGCCAGCGGGACGTCGTCCAGCTTGCCCTTCGTGCCGGCCCAGATCGACGCGACCTGGTCCTCGACCGGGTACGGCGTGTACTGAGCCTGCTTGAGCAGCTCCATCAGGCGGGCACCACGCGTCAGCTGCGCGCGGGACGCCGCGTCCAGGTCGGACGCGAACATCGCGAACGCCTCGAGCGAGCGGAACTGCGCGAGGTCCAGCTTCAGCGTGCCGGAGACCTTCTTCATCGCCTTGACCTGCGCGGCACCACCGACGCGGGACACCGAGATGCCGACGTCGACGGCCGGGCGCTGGTCGGCGTTGAACAGGTCCGACTGCAGGAAGATCTGGCCGTCCGTGATCGAGATGACGTTGGTCGGGATGTACGCCGACACGTCGTTGGCCTTGGTCTCGATGACCGGCAGACCCGTCATCGAGCCGCCGCCCAGGTCGTCCGAGAGCTTGGCGCAACGCTCGAGCAGACGGGAGTGCAGGTAGAAGACGTCGCCGGGGTACGCCTCGCGGCCCGGCGGGCGGCGGAGCAGCAGCGACACGGCGCGGTACGCCTCGGCCTGCTTGGACAGGTCGTCGAAGACGATGAGGACGTGCTTGCCCTGGTACATCCAGTGCTGGCCGATGGCCGAGCCGGTGTAGGGCGCGAGGTACTTGAAGCCGGCCGGGTCGGACGCGGGGGCCGCGACGATCGTCGTGTACTCGAGCGCGCCTGCCTCCTCCAGGGCGCCGCGGACGGCGGCGATGGTGGAGCCCTTCTGGCCGATGGCGACGTAGATGCAGCGGACCTGCTTCTTCGGGTCGCCCGACTCCCAGTTGGCCTTCTGGTTGATGATCGTGTCGATCGCGATGGCCGTCTTGCCGGTCTGGCGGTCGCCGATGATGAGCTGGCGCTGGCCGCGACCGATCGGGATCATCGCGTCGATGGCCTTGAGGCCGGTCTGCAGCGGCTCGTCGACCGACTTGCGGTGCATGACGCCGGGGGCCTGCAGCTCGAGGGCGCGGCGGCCCTCGGTCTTCAGCTCGCCCAGGCCGTCRATCGGCTGGCCCAGCGGGTCGACGACGCGGCCGAGGTAGCCGTCACCGATCGGGACGGAGAGGACCTCGCCCGTGCGGCGGACCTCCTGGCCCTCCTCGATGCCGGTGAACTCGCCCAGGACGACGACGCCGATCTCGCGGACGTCGAGGTTGAGCGCGAGGCCGAGCGTGCCGTCCTCGAAGCGGAGCAGCTCGTTCGCCATCGCGCCGGGCAGACCCTCGACCTGCGCGATGCCGTCGGCGGTCAGCGTCACGCGACCGACCTCTTCGGACACGACGCCGGTCGGCTCGTAGGACTTCACGAAGCTGTCCAGCGCGGCCCGGATCTCGTCCGGCCGGATCGTCAGCTCAGCCATTGCTCTTCTCCTGTCGTGACCGCCGGTCGGGCGGTCGTACGTTCGTGCACGTCGTTCAAGGGACCGGCCKGGGGCCGATKCTCAGCTGGCAAGTCGTCGTCGTGCGTCGGCGAGCCTGGCGAGCACGGTCGAGTCGACCACGTCCGCGCCCACCTGGATGCGCAGGCCCCCGAGGATCTGGGGGTCCACCGTCACGTTGAGCTGCAGGTCCTGCCCGTAGGCCTGCTGCAGGATGGCGCCGAGGCGGTCCAGCTGCGCCTGCGTCAGCTCGCTGCCCGAGGTCACGGACGCCACCAGGCGCTCGCGCCGTGCGGCCGCGAGGTCGGCCACGTGGCCGAGGGTCGCGACGAAGCGCCGACCGCGGGGGGCGGCCGTCGCGCGCCGGGCCACCGCGAGGGTGGCGTCGGCAACCTTGCCCTTCAGCAGGTCGTCGACCAGCTTGACGCGGTTGTCCGCGTGCACCCGGTCGTCGAACAGGGCGTACCGCACCTCGCGCTGGCCGACGAGCGACCGCGTGATGCGGAACAGCTCGTCCTCGACCCGCTCGAGCTCGCCCGCGGCCTGAGCCGAGACGAGCAGCGCGTCGAAGCCCAGCTGCTCGACGGCGTCGACCAGGTCCTCGGCCGACGACCAGTGCGCCTGCGCGAGGTCGGTGACCGCCGCGATGACCCGCTTGTCGGACCGGGCGAGCACGCCCGCCACCAGGCCGGCCTTGGCGCCCGACTCGATGGACTGGTCCGACAGGGTGCGCCGCAGCGAGCCCGAGGAGTCCAGTGCGTCGACGACGGCGAACAGCTGCTCGCCGAGACCGCGCGCCTGCGTACCCGCCGCGGCCAGCACCGGCTCGAACCGGACCTGTGCCGCGGACAGGGACGCGAGACTCGTGCCGCGCATCAGTTCTCCTTGCCTGCGCTCGTCGCAGCCGTCGACGCCTCGAGCTCAGCGAGGAACCGGTCGACCACACGCGACTGCCGGACCTCGTCCTCGAGCGACTCGCCGACGATCTTCGACGCGAGGTCGGTGGCGAGAGCGCCCACGTCCGCGCGCAGCGAGACCTCGGCCTGCTGACGCTCGGCCTCGATCTGGCGCTGGGCCGTCTCGAGCGTGCGCGCCGCCTCGGAGGCCGCCTTCGCCTTGAGCTCGGTGACGATGGCACCGCCCTCCGCGCGAGCGGCTTCCTTGATGCGAGCGGCCTCCGTGCGGGCGTCAGCGAGGTGCTGCTCGTACTCCGCACGCAGGGCAGCGGCCTCGGCCTGTGCGGCCTCGGCGTGCTGCAGCCCGCCTTCGATCTTCTCCGCGCGCTCATCGAAGATCGCCTGGAACTTCGGCAGGGCGTACTTGATGAACACGAGGGCGATGATCACGACGATGACCAGGGACCAGACGATGTCGTAGGTCTCCGGCAGGAGGGGGTTGATGTCCTCCGTGCTGGTGGCCGCCACCACGCCGTGCGCGGCAGCGGAGAGCTGCGCGGTGATCACTTCAAGAAGAACGGCGTGGCGATGGCGAGCAGCGCGAGGATCTCGATGAACGCCAGACCGATGAACATGGTGGAGCGGAGCTGGCCCGACATCTCAGGCTGGCGCGCCATGCCCTCGATCGTCTTGCCGAACAGGATGCCGAGGCCGATGCCGGGGCCGATGGCCGCAAGACCGTAGCCGACGAGGGCGAGACCGGTGATTTCCACTGGATCTGGTTCCTTTCATCTGCGCGCCGCTCGGCGCGTCCGTTGCGGGCGACGACCCGGGGATCAGGCCGTCGCGGGTTCGATCAGTGCTCTGCGGTGGTCGCCATCTGCAGGTAGACGGCGGCCAGGATGGAGAAGACGTACGCCTGCAGCGCGGCGACGAAGACCTCGAGCAGGAAGAACCCGAAGCCGGCGACGAAGGTCACGACGCCGAACGCCTTGAGCCCGGCCGAGGCCTCGAAGAGGAGGAAGGACGTGGCCGCGAAGCACAGCGCCAGCAGCAGGTGCCCGGCCAGCATGTTGGCCAGGAGCCGGATGACCAGGGTGGCGGGCCGCAGGATGAAGACCTGCAGGAACTCCACCGGCGTCAGCAGGATGTAGATCGGCCACGGGACACCCGGGGGGAACAGGCTGTGCTTGAGGTACCCGCCGAAGCCGAACTTCTTGACGCCCTCGTACTGGTACACGACGTACACCCAGAGCGCGAAGATGATCGGYAGGCCGATCACCGAGGTTCCCGCGATGTTGAGGAACGGGATCACGCCGGTCATGTTGAAGAACAGGACGGCGAAGAAGATCGTCGTGATCAGGGGGACGAAACGCTTCCCCTCCTTCTCACCGAGGATCTCGTAGGCGATCGAGTTGCGGCAGAAGTCCAGCCCCATCTCGAGCAGGCTCTGGAAGCGCCCGGGGACCAGCTTCGCGCGCTTGGCGCCGATGATGAAGATGAGCAGGAGCGCGATGACCGCGATGAACCGGACCAGGATGATGCGGTTGATCTCGAACGGTGTGCCCTCGAACCAGATGGCCGGCGGGAAGAAGTCGGCGAGAGAAGGGGCGTGGAAGCCCCCGCTGCCGTCTTCTTCCGCGGCGAGCGGCAGGATCGTCGCAAGGCTGAACAGGGCGGTCTCCTGTGGTCGTTGGCGCCGAGTGCCGCGTCAGTGCGGGCACGAGCACGGCGTCGGGCCGTCTTGGATGGGAGGAAGCCTAACCTATGAACCGGCTTGGTCCGGACCCGGCGAGGGGTTGCCCGAAGGCGTCTGGGAGGCGGTCGGACCGGCTGCGGGCTCGAAGTAGCCGACCCGTCCGCGGGACACCGCGCGGGCGTCCAGGACGGCCGATCCGATGACCCCGAGGAGCATGACGATCGCCAGCACCTGCGGGTTGTAGAAGTCGAGCGGCTTGAGGACCACGAGCAGCACGATCACCAGGATGATCTTGACCAGCCAGGCGCCGAGGATGACCGMCATCATGGTCGCGGGAGCCGAGTGCGTGGTGCGCTGGACCGAGATCACGGTGGTCCCCGAGAACAGCAGGGCGACGCCCACGCCGATGAGGGCGCCCCAGACCCCGGGCAGGCCGTCCACGAGGTAGCCGACGAGCACGCCGACGACCGTGAGGACGCCGAGCAGCACGAGCATGTCGCGCAGCGCCTGGCGGAAGACGAGATCGGTCGACGACGGGGTGGTCACGGGGCGGCCTCCAGGGGCGGTGTGGCGGCCCGGCCGCGCAGCGGTCCGAGCGTCAGCAGGGTGGCGGCGAGCACGGCGGCGCCGAAGGCGATCAGCACCGCCGTCGTCGACCAGCGGACCAGGGCGGCGACCCCGAAGGCGAACACCGCGGTCCAGACGTACATGATCGCGACCGCGCGGCGGTGCGAGTGGCCCAGCTGCAGCATCCGGTGGTGCAGGTGCATGCGGTCGGGGTGGAACGGCGACTTGCCGGCGCCGACGCGCCGGATGATCGCGAGCCCCATGTCGAGCAGCGGGAGCAGCAGGACCGCGAACGGCAGCAGCATCGGCAGGAAGGCGGGGAACCGCTGGCGCTCGAGCACCTGCTCCGGGTCGATCTGCCCGGTGACCACGATCGCGGCGGCGCTGAACACGAACCCGAGCAGCATGGCCCCCGAGTCGCCCATGAAGATGCGCGCCGGGTAGACGTTGTGCGGCAGGAAGCCCACGCACGCCCCCACCAGCACCGCGAGCACGAGGGTGGCGAGGTTCGCGTTGGCGTACGCCCCGGGGTTCGCGCCCTCGGTCAGCAGGTAGGCGTAGAGGAAGAACGCGGTCCCGCCGATCGCGAGCACCCCGGCGGCGAGACCGTCGAGCCCGTCGACGAAGTTCACGGCGTTCATCGCGATGACCACGGTGAGCACCGTGAGGAACATGGCCATCCGGGTGGACCCGAGCGTGGGCATGCTGCCGGTGGGCAGCTGGTAGACCAGCACGCCCTGCCACGCGAGGAACAGCCCGGCGAGCACCTGGCCCATGAGCTTGGTCAGCCAGTCGAGGTCCCAGATGTCGTCCGCCACGCCCAGCGCGCAGACGATGGCGGCACCGCCGACGATGCCGACGAGCGGGCGCGGGTTGGCGTAGACGCCCTCGAGGAACGGCAGGCGGCTGGCCATGATGATCGCGACGAGGATCCCCGCGAACATGGCGATCCCCCCGAGCCGGGGCGTCGGGATGGCGTGCACGTCCCGGTCCCGGACCGCGGTGATGGCCCCCCAGCGCAGCGCGCACCAGCGGGCGACCGGGGTCATCAGGTACGCCACGGTGGCGGAGATCATCAGCGCGAGCAGGTAGACCCTCACGTCGCGGGCCCCTCCACGGGGGTGACCTCGTTGAGCTGCTCGAGGCTCACCGCGCCGACGCGGACCAGGCGCAGCCGGTCGCCCGTGGCGTCGACGATGCTCGACGAGACCTGCCCCGGGGCGTCGCCGGCGTCGAGGTAGACGGCGACGGAGTCGCCGAGCTGGTCGTACGCGCCCTGCGCGGTGACGGCCGCGGGCGAGCCGGTCGTGTTGGCGCTGGACACGGCGAGCGGACCAGTGCGGCGCAGGAGCGCCAGGGCCGTCTCGTGGTCGGGCACGCGCAGCGCCACGGTGCCGTGGGTCTCCCCCAGGTCCCAGGCGAGCGACGGCTGCGCCCGGACGATGAGCGTCAGCCCGCCGGGCCAGAACGCCTCGGCGAGTGCTCGAGCACCCGCGGGGACGGCCGTGGCCAGCCCGTCGAGCGTGCGCACGTCCGCGATGAGCACCGGCGGCGGCATCTGCCGGCCCCGGCCCTTGGCATCGAGCAGCGCCTGCACGGCGGGCGGGGTGAAGGCGTCGGCGGCGATCCCGTACACCGTGTCCGTCGGCATGACCACGAGGCCGCCGCGGGACAGGACGTTGACCGCCTCGTCGAGCGCCGGGCCCCAGGTCGTGGGGTCGCTCGCGGGGGTGATCCGGTCGTTCACGGCGCCGAGTCTGTCACGTGCGGGTGCCCGAGCCGGCGGGCGACGAGCATCCGGGGTCGACCGGTCAGGTCGGGGCGGGACTCGATGTCGACGAACGCGCCGGTGGCGAGCGCGTCCGCGCGCGCCGCGGCGTCCTGCACCTCGGCGTGCTCCATCACCAGCAGACCGCCCGGGACGAGCAGGCGCGCGGCCGCCCGCAGGACCGCGCGCGGCACCTCCAGCCCGTCCAGGCCGCCCCCGTAGAGCGCGAGGTCGGGGTCGTGGTCGCGGACCTCGGGGTCGACCGGCTCGGCGTCCGGCGGGATGTAGGGCGGGTTCGCGACGAGGACGTCGACGGTGCCGTCGAGCTCGCTCAGCAGCGTCGGGTCGGCGACGTCCCCGCGCTCGACGCGGACGGTCGCGCCGTTGTGCTCGGCGTTGCGGCGCGTGAGGTCGACTGCCTCGGGCGACAGGTCCACCGCGACGACCCGGGCGGCGGGGACCTCGGTCGCGACCGCGACGGCGATCCCCCCGGCGCCGCAGCACAGGTCCACGACCAGCGGGTTCGCCCGCAGCAGCGCCTCATCGACGGCCACCTGCGCGACGACCTCGGTCTCGGGCCGCGGCACGAACACGCCGGGCTCGACGAGCAGCGTCAGGTACCGGAAGCCGGTGGTGCCGACGAGGTGCTGCAGGGGCTCCCGGTTCCGGCGACGCTCGACCAGCCCGGCGAACTCCTCCGCGAAGCCGTCMGGCACCGGAGGCGCCAGCACGAGCTCGAGCCGCTCCTGCCCGAGCACGTGCGCGGCGAGCGCGGTGGCGTCGTGCCGCGGCGACTGGACGCCGGCCTCCGCGAGGATCCGCGTGGCGCCCTCGACCAGCGCGCGCATGTCGGGTCCGGCCATCACGCGCCCGCCGACGCCAGCCGCGCGGCCTCGTCGGCGTCGATCGCCGACTGCACGACGGGCATGAGGTCACCGCCGAGGACCGCGTCGAGGTTGTACGCCTTGTAGCCGGTCCGGTGGTCGGCGATGCGGTTCTCGGGGAAGTTGTAGGTCCGGATCCGCTCCGAGCGGTCGACCGTGCGCACCTGCGACCGGCGGGCCTCGCTCGCGGCGGCGGCGGCCTCCTCCTGGCGGGCGGCCAGGATCCGGGCGCGCAGCACGCGCATGCCGGCCTCGCGGTTCTGCAGCTGCGACTTCTCGTTCTGCATGGACACGACGATGCCCGTGGGCAGGTGCGTGATGCGGACGGCGGAGTCGGTGGTGTTGACCGACTGCCCGCCGGGGCCCGACGACCGGTACACGTCGATCCGCAGGTCGTTCGCGTCGATGGCGACCTCGGCCTCGTCCTCGGCCTCCGGGAAGACCAGGACGCCGGCGGCCGACGTGTGGATGCGCCCCTGCGACTCGGTGACGGGGACACGCTGGACCCGGTGCACGCCGCCCTCGTACTTCAGGTGCGCCCACACGCCGTCCTCGGGCGCGACGGCCCCGCGGCTCTTGATGGCCAGCTGGGCGTCCTTGTACCCGCCAAGGTCCGACTCGGTGGCGCCGAGCAGCTGCGTCGCCCAACCCATCTTCTCCGCGTACCGGGTGTACATCCGCAGCAGGTCCGCCGCGAACAGCGCCGACTCCTCGCCGCCCTCCCCCGCCTTGACCTCGAGGATCACGTCGCGGGCGTCGTCGGGGTCGCGCGGGATCAGCACCTCGCGCAGCCGGGCCGAGGCCGCGTTCGCGGCGTCCTGCAGGCTGGGCAGCTCGGCGGCGAAGCTCTCGTCGACCTCGGCCAGCTCGGCGGCGGCCTCGACGTCGTCGGACGCGGCCTTCCAGGCGGTGTACGCCTGCGCGACCCGCCCGAGCTCGGCGTACCGGCGACCGAGCTTGCGCGCGTTCGCGGGGTCCGCGTGCACGGCGGGGTCGGCCAGCTGCGCCTCGATCTGCGCGTGCTCGGCGAGCAGCGGCTCGGCGGCGGCGAATGCCTCGCTCATGCGGGTGTCCTCAGGCTGGGGTCCGGCGTGCTCCGACAACGACGCAGCGCCGGTGCCCTCGCGGACACCGCCATGGAGGGCGGTCGTCCGCGCCGGGGCACCGGCGCTGCGGGAGTGCTAGTTGGCGGCCTTCTTGCCGTAGCGCGCCTCGAACCGGGCCACGCGGCCACCGGTGTCGAGAATCTTCTGCTTGCCCGTGTAGAACGGGTGGCAGGCGCTGCAGACGTCGGCGTGGATCTTGCCGGAGGTCACGGTCGAGCGCGTGACGAAGGTGCTGCCACAGGTGCAGGTGACCTCGGTCAGGACGTACTCGGGGTGGATGTCAGCCTTCACGAAACTTCTCCTCGGGTGGGTGTCTCCGGGTCCGGACGCACGAGACGGCGCCGGTGAACCGCAGACCAGCGAACCATTGTGCCAGAACAGCGCGGACGCCCGAAATCATCCCGGGACGGGCGGCGCATGAGGTGCGTCACGCCGACCCGCTCACATGGCTCGGGCCGGGCCCCGGACAGGCGAACCGCACGCGGACAGCCGGATCCGCCGACGTGCGTGCGGTTCGGCTGTCCGTCGGCCGCTCCTTTTGGGTCGGGCGCGGTCAGAAGGGCTGGGCGTCGAGCCGGGCCAGCTGTTCCTCGACGTCGAAGTCCGCCGGCGGCCAGCCGAGGTCCAGCCCCTCGACCGCGTCGCGCAGCAGGCGCCCGACGGCCAGCCGGGCGTACCACTTGTTGTCGGCCGGCACGGCGTACCACGGCGCGACGTCGGTGCTCGTGCGGTCGAGGACCGCCTGGTACGCCTGAAGGTAGCGGGCCCACTTCGCCCGCTCGTCGACGTCACCGGGGTTGAACTTCCAGTACTTGTCGGGCCGTTCCAGGCGCTCCCGCAGACGGGCCTTCTGCTCGGCCTGCGACACCAGCAGCGCGACCTTGACGATCACCGTGCCCGAGTCGACGACCTCGCGCTCGAACGCGTTGATCTCGTCGTACCGCGGCTCCCAGACCTCGGGCGGCACCAGCTCGTTCACGCGGACCACCAGCACGTCCTCGTAGTGGGACCGGTCGAACACGCCGATGCGCCCGGCGACGGGCAGCGCCTCGCGGATCCGCTGCAGGTAGTGCTGCGCGCGTTCCTCGGCCGTCGGCGGCCCGAACGACTTCAGCTGCACGCCCTGCGGGTCCACCAGGCCGAGCACGTGCCGCACGATCCCACCCTTGCCCGCGGTGTCCATGCCCTGCAGCACCAGCAGGACGGCACGACTGCCGCCCGAACGGCCGTCGGCGAACAGCCGCTCCTGCGCCTCGCCCAGGCGCTCGCCGTCCTTGCGCAGCCGCTTCTCGGCCGCCGCCTCGCCGTGCTCCCAGCCCGGGGTGGCCGACAGGTCCGCATCCACGAGGTCGAAACCCGGACCGACCCGCAGGGCCTCTCCGGGCGGTGTGCTCCACGACTTCGCCATCGAATCGCCTCCTGGGGTGCCGGACGGACGACTGCACGCTAGCCGCCCGACTGCACGCCCGCGCGCGCACCGACGGCGGCAGCGAGCGCGGCCGCGTGTCGACGAGCGCGGTCGCCCGTCCGCGAGCGCGGTCGCCGGG
>NZ_JBFULZ010000139.1:0-10685 GCF_054049635.1 Cellulomonas sp. P5_C6
CGCGTTCGCGCAGCGCCTGGTGCTGCCGGTGCCCGACCCCACGCTCGACGCCCTCGCGGGGGTGCCCACCGCGCTGGCCGGTCGCCGGACCGTGCCCGGTCAGGCCGTGCACGTCCACGCTGCCGGCGCCGAGCTGTGCCAGGTGGCGCTCCCGGGCGACCCGCCTCCCGCGCCCGCGCGACCACGAACGGGCGGCGCCCGACCGGTGCTCGTGCGCTCGCTGCCGGACCGCGCCGATCCACAGGCGGTGTCGGTCGCCCCCGCGGACCCGCTCCTGGTCGCCCTCGGGATCGGCRGCGACGACGCGGAGACCGTGTGGGTGGACCTGGCTCACGGGCTTCTCGTGGCAGGTCCGCCCGGCTCGGGCCGCAGCACGGCGCTCGACGGCGTCGGGGGCGCGCTCGCCCGGGCGGGGCACCCTGTCCTGCGCCTGGTCGACCCGTCCGTCGACGCCCGGCCGCCCCGTGCAGGTGTCCGTGACGTCGGGCCCGACGACCTGCCGACAGCGTGCCGGGAGGCGCGCGAGCCGGCCGTCCTGCTGGTCGACGACCTCGACGACCTCGAACGCAGCCACCCCTCGCTCGGCGAGCTGCTCGCGTCGGTCGAGACCGCGGCGGTGGTCGCGGCGGTCACGTCGGCGTCCGCCGTGCAGGCCTTCCGCGGCGTCGTCCCCACCCTGCTGCGCCGACGACGCACGCTCGTGCTCGACGTCCACGACCCCGCCTCGGCCGAGCTGGTGGGTCCGCGTGCGGCCTGGTGCGTCGACCCGAGCCGCCGTCCGGCCGGGCGCGGCGTGCTGCTGCGCGGGCGGGACGCGGTGGTCGTGCAGGTCTACTCGACCGGGTCCTGACGGCGCGCGGTGACCGCCACGACCGGGGGGAGCAGCAGCCCGACCCCCACCAGCGTCGCGACGACGAGCACGACGACCGCCCACGCCGAGGTCTGTGCCCCGAGCCAGCCCAGCGCGAGCACGACGAGCAGGATCTGCCACATGATCACCGGCGAGCGGGCCCAGCGCCGGCCCCGCCAGAGGCCGCGCGCGGCGAGCAGGAGCAGCAGGGCGATGCCGACGCCGAACGCCGCGAGGAAGAGGCTCGCCGCGGGCAGGGTCGCGGCGCCCCGGACGACGTCGGTGGCCCAGGCGATGCCGAGCCCGAGGAAGGCCGCGGCCTCGAGGGTCACCAGGAGGCAGACGGCGAGGAGCAGGGCGGGGCGGCGGTCGGTCACACGCAGGAGCCTAGGCACGGGAGGGTCCGATCGACCCCTCACCCCTCCTGACCTGGGTCGATCCCCACCCCGGACGCGGGATGCACTACCACGCCCAGAAGGTGTCTCACGCCACGACGTGACGGCGATCACCCTTGGAAACCGGCGTGTTGACCTGGACATTTGTCCGACAATGCCCCTCACCTGCATCAACATGCGGGCTCAGGCCACGCACGGGTGAATCACAGGTGTGACGAACGCCTCAGTCGTTACGGAGATGAAACCTTCCCGTAACCCCTTGTGCAGTCTCCATACCGGTGCGAGCCTTGACGAAGCAAGAAACCCACCCCCGATCTCACGTTCAGACACGCGCGCCCTGACCCCCGGGTGCCGGCTCGACGTGTGCCTAGGAGAGAAATCATGGATTGGCGCCACCGCGCAGCGTGTCTCGACGAGGACCCGGAGCTGTTCTTCCCCATCGGGAACACCGGACCCGCGCTGCTCCAGATCGACGAGGCCAAGGCCGTCTGCCGCCGGTGCCCCGTCGTCGACACCTGCCTCAAGTGGGCGATCGAGACCGGTCAGGACGCCGGCGTCTGGGGTGGGCTCTCCGAGGACGAGCGCCGCGCCCTCAAGCGCCGCACCGCGCGCCAGCGCCGCGCCAGCTGATCTCTCGCTCCACCGGCCCCGTCACCCCTCGGGTGGCGGGGCCGAGTCATGCACGGCCGGCGAGGACGCGCGCCTCAGATCAGCGACGCGGCGTCCCGCGGCGCCCGCAGCCTGGCCTCGATGACCACCGAGGTCCCGCCGCCCTCGCGGCCGGTCCACTCGATCGTCCCCCGCATCTCGTTGGTGACGAGCGTCGAGACGATCTGCGTCCCGAGCCCGGTGCCCGCACCCCGTTCGGTCGGCAGGCCGGAGCCGTCGTCGGCCACCTCGACCCGCAGCTGGTCGTCCTGCCGGTCGACGATKACCTCGACCGTGCCGGACTCCCGACCCTCGAACCCGTGCTCGACCGCGTTGGTCACCAGCTCGGTGAGGATGAGGGCGAGCGCGGTGGCGTCCTCGGCCGGGATGGAGCCGAACGACCCGCGCACCAGCGTGCGGACGTGTGCGCCCTCGGTGGCGACGTCGGCGGCGAGGCGCAGGCTCCGGCCGACCAGGTCGTCGAACGGCACGCTCTCGTCGAGCGTCTGCGACAGCGTCTCGTGCACGAGCGCGATCGTGGCCACCCGCCGCATCGCCTCGCCGAGCGCCTCCTTGGCCTCCGGCGAGTCCACCCGCCGCGACTGCAGCCGCAGCAGCGCCGCCACGGTCTGCAGGTTGTTCTTCACGCGGTGGTGGATCTCGCGGATCGTCGCGTCCTTGGTGATGAGCTCGCGCTCCCGGCGGCGCAGCTCCGAGACGTCGCGGCACAGCAGCACCGCACCCACGCGCTGGCCGTGCTCGGTGAGCGGGACGGCCCGCAGGGAGAGCGCCACGCCGCGGGCCTCGACGTCCACCCGCCACGGCGCCCGGCCCATGAGGACCAGTGGCATCGACTCGTCGACGGTGTCGTGCTGCTCGATSAGCTCGGCCGTGACCTCGACCAGSGMGCGYCCGACGAGGTCRCCSACSACCCCSAGSCGGTGGAAGCAGGACAGGGCGTTSGGGCTSGCGTAGAGSACCTCGCCCTCGGAGTTGAGGCGCACSAGCCCGTCSCCGACGCGAGGCGCGCCGCGGCGGGGACCGGTCGGGGCGTCGGGCGCCGGGAACTCGCCGCGACCGACCATCGCGAAGATGTCGTCGGCAGCCTCCACGTAGTTGAGCTCGAGGCGGCTGGGCGTGCGGGCCCCGCCCAGGTTCGTCTGGCGCGCGAGCACGGCGATCGCCTTGCCCCGCCGGACCACCGGGACCGCCTCCTCGCGCACGGCGTACGAGCCGAACCAGCGCGGCTCGCGCGAGCGCTGGGCCGCCCGCTCGTCGAGGGAGCGCTGCAGCTGCGGCCGCTGACCCTCGGGCGCGCTCGACCCGACGACGTCGTCGTAGTGCACGGTGGCGCCGGTCGAGGGCCGGCACTGGGYGATCGCGACGAAGTCACCGTCGTCGGTCGGCAGCCAGAGCACGAGGTCGGCGAACGCGAGGTCGGAGAGCACCTGCCAGTCGCCGACGAGCAGGTGCAGCCACTCGAGGTCGTGCGGCTCGAGCGCGGCGTGACGAGCGGCGAGGGTGCTCAGCGTGGACACGGGGACCAGGGTAGGTGGCGCCGACGACGGTACGGGTAGGACGGCCAGGACGTGGGCAGATAGCCTCGGACCCATACCCCGACCTCCGAAGGACCTGCCGTGCGACTGAGCGTGACGCTCGACCTGCCCACCGACGCGCACGCCGCGGCGCGACTGCTGGCCGATCCCGAGTACGTCCACCACAAGGTCCTCGCCACCGGCGCGCTCGAGCAGCACGTCGACATCACGGGGTCCGCCGACGGCGCGTTCACGGTGACCACCCGCCGCGCGCTGCCCACCGACCAGATCCCGGCGCACCTGCGCGGCTTCGTCGGGACGCGGATCGACGTCCGGCAGGTCGAGGCGTGGGAGGCACCGGGAGCCGACGGCGCGCGAGTGGGCACCGTCGTGGTCGAGATCGCCGGCGCGCCCGTGCGACTGAGCGGACGGACCGCCCTGACCCCGACCGCGGTGGGGTCGACCACCGTCCTGTACGACGGCGACCTGCGCGCGAGCGTGCCGCTGTTCGGCTCCGCGGTCGAGCAGGCGACCGCCGGCGCCATCCGGTCCGCGCTCGAGGTCGAGCAGGACGTGGCGCGTCGCTGGATCGCTGGTCACGGACAGGCGCCACAGCCGTAACGATTCGGTAACACGGCGCGGGGCGGATATCGCTCTGACCTGCGGAAACGTCGGTGTGGGATCGCTACCACGCCATAAACACGGCCCGGCCTCCTTGACACCCGGGGGGCCGCCGACGACAGTATCCGCAGCGCGTGGGAACGCTCCMGCATCACTGCGGATGGGAACGTGTCCACGCCGGGTCCACACGGCCCAACCCGACGTCCGTACGCGCCCCCTGCGGCGAGCGGCCGACGGGTGCCCTAGGGGTACGGCGAGGACGCCGTCCGACTGACAAGGGAGTCACAGTGCGCAAGACCACAAGCAAGATGTGGGCGGCCGCGGCGGGGGTCACGGGCATCGCCCTCCTCGCCACCGCCTGCTCCGGCAGCTCGGACACGCCCAGCGACGAGGGTTCGGACAGCGCCGCGCCCGAGAACATCACGCTGACGCTCGGCACGTTCAACGAGCCTGGCTACACGGACGAGATGTTCAAGGCCTACGAGGACGCCAACCCTGGCATCACCATCGAGAACAAGAAGGCCGCGACCTCGAACGAGGCCCGCGACAACCTGAACACGCGCCTCGCGTCGGGTTCGGGCGCCTCGGACGTCGAGATGATCGAGATCGACTGGCTCCCCGAGCTCATGCAGTACCCGGACAAGTTCGTCGACCTGACGGACCCGGCGCTCGACGGCCGCTGGCTCGACTGGAAGGTCGCGCAGGCCACCACGCCCGACGGCGTCCTGCTCGGCTACGGCACCGACATCGGCCCCGAGGCCATCGCGTACCGCTCCGACCTGTTCGCCGCTGCCGGTCTCCCGACCGACCGCGCCGCCGTCGCCGAGCTGCTCGGTGGCAAGGACGCCACGTGGGACGACTACTTCAACGTGGGCAAGCAGTACACGTCCGCCACGGGCAAGCCGTTCTTCGACGCCGCTGGTGCCATCTACCAGGGCATGATCAACCAGGTCCCGAACGCCTACGAGGAGAACGACGGCACGATCATCGCCGCCACGAACCCCGAGGTGAAGGACATCTACGACGCCGTCACCAAGGCGTCCGTGACCGACAACCTGTCGGCCCACCTCGGCCAGTGGAGCGACGACTGGACCGCCTCGTTCCAGAACGACGGCTTCGCGACCATGCTGGCTCCGGGCTGGATGCTCGGCGTCATCGAGGGCAACTCGGCCGGCGTGACCGGCTGGGACATCGCGGACGTCTTCCCCGGCGGCGCCGGCAACTGGGGCGGCTCGTTCATGACGGTCCCCGCCCAGGGCAAGCACACCGAGGAGGCGAAGAAGTTCGCCGCCTGGCTGACGGCTCCGGAGCAGCAGCTCCAGGCCTACAAGAACAAGGGCACGTTCCCGAGCCAGACCGAGGCGCTGTCCTCGGACGAGCTGCTCAGCTCCACGAACGCGTTCTTCAACRACGCCCCGGCCGGCCAGATCCTGGCCAACCGCGCCGTCGGCATCATCGCCCCCTTCAAGGGCCCGAACTACTTCGCCGTCAACGACGCGATGCAGTCGGCTCTGACCGAGGTCGACGTCAACGGTGGTGACGCCGCTGCTCAGTGGGACACCTTCGTGGGCGCGGTCAACGCTCTCGGCTGACCCTAGCCWGGGGCCGGGCCGGTGGGTCTCCCATCGGCCCGGCCCCGCCAGCGTAGGCTCCTTGCCCACCAGCACGAAGGACTCCTGATGGTCACCTCCACCACCCCGCCCCAGCTGGACCGCGGTCCGCAGCCTGGCTCCGAGCGCGTGCCGCGCCGGGTCGGGTTCAGCCAGACCCTCGGTCGCTGGGACGTCAAGGTCTCGCCCTACCTCTACATCTCGCCGTTCTTCCTGCTGTTCTGCCTGACCGGTCTGTTCCCGCTCGCGTACACCGCCTTCGTGTCGCTGCACGACTGGAACCTCATCGGCGGCAAGGGTGACTTCGTCGGGCTGCAGAACTACCTGTTCGTGCTCCAGGAGCCCAACTTCTGGAAGAGCATCCGCAACACGTTCAGCATCTTCTTCCTGTCGACGATCCCCCAGCTGATCATCGCGATCGTGCTCGCGGCCCTCCTCGACGCGAACCTGCGCGCCCGGACGTTCTGGCGCATGGGTGTCCTGCTGCCGTACGTGGTGGCGCCGGTCGCCGTCAGCCTCATCTTCGGCAAGCTGTTCGCCGACAAGTCCGGTCTGATCAACACGGTGCTCGGCTACGTCGGCATCGACCCGATCGGCTGGCACGCGCAGATCTTCCCCAGCCACATCGCCATCGCCACGATGGTCGACTTCCGCTGGACCGGGTACAACACCCTCATCCTGCTGGCCGCGATGCAGGCGATCCCGCGCGACCTGTACGAGGCCGCCGTCCTCGACGGTGCCACCCGGGTGCGGCAGTTCTTCTCCGTCACCGTCCCGATGCTGCGTCCGACGATCATCTTCGTCGTCATCACCTCGACCATCGGTGGCCTGCAGATCTTCGACGAGCCGCGTCTGTTCGACCAGACCGGTCAGGGTGGCCCGAGCCGCCAGTGGATGACGACGACCATGTACATCTACGAGCTGGGCTGGGGCAACCAGAAGAGCTTCGGACGTGCGTCCGCGGTCGCCTGGATCCTGTTCCTGATCATCGTGCTGATCGGCATCATCAACTTCTCGATCACGCGGCGGATCTCGTCCGACACGTCGTCGGCCAAGCGGAAGAAGGTYTCCCGATGAGCGCCCCCTCGCTCCCGGTCATCCGGCAGACGGCCGGCCGCGGCGCCGCGCGTGCCGCCGGGCGGAGCCGCTCGACGGCCGCCGGGTCCGAACGTCGTCCGGGCTGGGTCACCTACACCCTGCTCGCCGTCGCCGTCGTCCTGGCGATCGCGCCGCTGTACTACGCGTTCCTGCTCGCGTCGTCGAACTCGGCGTACATCGCGCAGCACCCGATCCCGTCGCTGATCCCGCAGGGCGAGTTCTTCGACAACGTCAGCAAGGTGCTGAACGGCGACATCCAGTTCTGGAAGGCGCTCGGCAACTCGATCATCGTCGGCACGATCACCGCGCTCTCCGTGGTGCTCTTCTCGACGCTCGCGGGCTTCTCGTTCTCGAAGCTCCGCTTCCGCGGCCGCAACGGCCTGCTCGTGTTCGTCATCGCCACCACCGCCGTGCCGACGCAGCTGGGCATCGTGCCGCTGTTCATCGTGATGTCGCAGCTCGGCTGGACCGGCAAGCTCATCGCCGTCATCGTGCCGGGCCTGGTCACCGCGTTCGGCGTCTTCTGGATGACGCAGTACCTCGAGTCGGCGCTGCCGTACGAGCTGGTCGAGGCCGCGCGCGTCGACGGCGCCTCGATGATCCGGACGTTCTGGCACATCGCCCTCCCGGCGGCGCGCCCGGCGGCCGTCATGCTCGGCCTCTTCACGTTCGTCGCCTCGTGGACGAACTTCTTCTGGCCGTTCATCGTCCTCGGTCCGCAGAACCCGACGCTCCCGGTGGCCATCCAGCTGCTCCAGGCGTCGTACTTCAAGGACATGTCGCTGATCATGGCGGGCGTCACCGTCTCCACGATCCCGCTCATCATCCTGTTCTTCGTCGCCGGCCGTCAGCTGGTCGCCGGCATCATGCAGGGTGCCGTCAAGGGCTGATGCCCGCAGACTGTCCACGGCACGTCTCGGACGATCTGGTCTCTGATCGGCCCGGTCGTCCGGCCGATGGCAAGGGCGGGGTGCTCCCCGAGCACCCCGCCCTTCTCATCACCAGCTCGTCATCGCTGCTCCGGCAGCCACAGGAGGGAAGACCAACGGTGGTCGACAACATCCCGGTCCGCGTGGACCCAGCGCGGCCCCCCGCGCCGACGCTCGAGCAGGTCGCCGAGCGCGCAGGTGTCTCGCGCTCGACAGCCTCCCGCGCCATCAACGGCGGCCTGCGCGTGTCTCCCGAGGCCCTCGCCTCGGTCGAGGCCGCGGTGGCCGACCTCGGCTACACCCCGAACCGCGCCGCACGCTCGCTGGTCACCAAGCGCACGGACTCGATCGCGCTCGTGGTTCCCGAGCCCGACGAGCGCGTGCTCTCGGACCCGTTCTTCGCCGGCACGCTGAACGGGCTGAGCACCTCGCTGGCCGACTCGGACGTGCAGGTCGTCCTCGTGATCGCCCGCCCCGGCGAGAGCGAGCGCACGGTCCGGTACCTGCGCAACGGGCACGTCGACGGCGCGATCGTCGTCTCGCACCACGCGAACGACGAGCTCGACCGCGCCCTGCAGGTCTCGCACGTGCCCAACGTGTTCGTGGGCCGGCCGCTGTCCGCCGACGAGCGGGACGTGCAGTACGTCGACACCGACAACGTCGAGGGCGGTCGCCTGGCCACCCAGCACCTCATCGACCGCGGCTGCCGGCGCATCGGCACGATCGCCGGACCGGCGGACATGTCGGCCGGCATCGACCGCCTCACGGGCTGGCGCAACGCGATGCGCGAGTCCGGGCTGCACGACGACGCCGTCGTGTACGGCGACTTCACCATGGCCTCGGGCACCATCGCGGCGCGCGAGCTGCTGTCGCGGTTCCCCGACGTCGACGCGATCTTCATCGCCTCCGACCTCATGGCCGCCGGCGCGCTGAGCGTGCTGGCGGAGCACGGCAAGGAGGTCCCCGGGGACGTCGCGGTCGTCGGGTACGACAACCTCGGTGTCGCCGCGTCGACCACTCCCCCGCTGACCAGCGTGATCCAGCCGGTCGTCGCCATGGCGCGTGCCGCGGGTGCCCGCCTGCTCGACCAGCTCAACGGCGCGCCCCCGTCGCCGCCGCTGATCTTCGCCCCCGAGCTGGTCATCAGGGCGTCCGCGTAGCGGGAGCGTCAGAGCGCGGCGCAGCGGGAGCGCGCCGCACCAGAGGCCCGGTGGGAGATCCCGCCGGGCCTCTGTGCCGTCAGCGGTCCGTGCGGTCAGCCGCCGTCGGCGGCACGTGGCCGAAGCGGTGCAGGGTCCGGCTCACCGCCTGCTCACGGACGACCGCCAGCAGCTCCCGCGCGCCGCTGGCGAGGACCGGGCCGTCGAGCACGGTCACCTGCCCGACGCGGGTCGCCGCCGCCTCGCGCAGGCCCGGCGCCGACCCGACCACCCGGACCCGACCCGTGACGGACCCGGCGCGCACCCGGTCCGCGAACGCCTCGTGGGGCTCGGTCCTCGCGTCGCTCACGGTGACGGGCACGCCCGCGGTGGCCGCGGCGTGGCGGACCCGGGCGACGTCGCGGTCGCGGGCGTCGGAGCCCACACGCAGCACGAGCCCGGGCACCGGCCGGTAGCGCAGGAAGTTCGCCTCGGCGCGCAGGCCCGACGGGTCGTGCTCGAGGGAGAGGTCGCCGGACCAGACCCGGGCGTCGTCGCGAGCGGCCCACGCGAGCCAGCCGGCGTCGTCCTGCGGCACGTCGGGGGCGTCCTGCCACCGGCCGATCTGCGCGACGTAGTGCGGTCCGCCGGCCTTGGCGCCGGGTCCGACGGTCGACGCCTTCCAGCCGCCGAACGGCTGGCGCTGCACGATCGCGCCGGTGGTGTGCCGGTTGACGTAGGCGTTGCCCACCTCGACCCGGTCCAGCCAGTGGTCGATCTCGCCCTCGTCCAGCGAGTGCAGGCCGCCGGTCAGGCCGAACGCCACGGCGTTCTGCAGGTCGATGGCCTCGTCCAGCGTCTCCACGCGCATGATGCCGAGCACGGGCCCGAAGCACTCGGTGGTGTGGAACCAGGAGCCGGGCGCGACGCCGTGCTTCACGCCGGGGCTCCACAGTCGGCCCTCGTCGTCGAGCTGCCGGGGCTGCACCAGCCAGGACTCCCCCGGGTCGAGCGTCGTCAGCGCACGCAGCAGCTTGCCGGACGCCGGCTCGGTCAGCGGCCCGACCGCGGTGCCCAGGTCGGTCGCCGGCCCGACCCGCAGGGACGCGACGGCGTCGGCGAGCTGGCGGCGCAGGCGGTCGGAGCGGCCCGCGGAGCCGACGAGGATGGCGAGCGAGGCGGCCGAGCACTTCTGGCCCGCGTGCCCGAACGCGCTGCGCACCAGGTCCGCGACCGCGAGGTCGACGTCCGCCGACGGCGTGATGACCAGGGCGTTCTTGCCAGAGGTCTCGGCGAGGACGTCGAGGTCGGGCCGCCAGCCGGCGAACAGCTGGGCGGTCTCGATCGACCCGGTGAGCACGACGCGGGCCACGTCGGGGTGCGTGACCAGCCGGCGACCGACGTCCCCTTCCGGGCTGAGCACGACGGTGAGGATCCCGGGAGGCGCCCCGGCGGCGTCGAGACCCCGCTGGATCGCCGCCATCGCGACCTGGCCGCACCGCGGCGCCTGCGGGGCGGGCTTGACCAGCACGGGGCTGCCCGCGGCCAGCGAGGCCAGCACCGAGCCCACCGGGATCGCGACGGGGAAGTTCCACGGCGGGGTCACCACCGTGAGCCCGGAGGGTCGGTGCACGGCCCCGGGCAGGACGCCGTCCGCGAGCTCGGCGGCGCGCTCCGCGTAGTACCGGGCGAAGTCGACGGCCTCGCTGACCTCCGGGTCGGCCTCGGCGACGGTCTTGCCGGCCTCGTGGACCATGGTGGCGACCAGGTCGGCACGCGCGTCCTCGAGGGCGGCCGCGACCGCGTGCAGCGCGACGGCCCGGTCGGCGGGCGCCGTCGCGGCCCAGGCCGGCTGGGCGG
>NZ_JBFULZ010000140.1:0-10657 GCF_054049635.1 Cellulomonas sp. P5_C6
GCGCCGCGCGCTGCGGCCCCTGCAGGCCGGCTGGCGCGACGTCTGGTCGCAGGCCCGGGACCGTCGTCTGGCGCGGGCCGAGGCGCGCCGGGTGGTCCAGGCGCCGAGCGAGCTCGAGCTGCGGGAGCTGGCCGGTCTGGCCACGCGCCGCCGGGCCACTCTCGCTCTCGTCGTCGGCGTGCTCGTCGTGCTGGCCGCGGTCGCCCTGGGGCCGCTCGTGGCACCGGTCCTCGGCGGCGCGCGGCTCGTCGGCGAGGCCCTGCTGCCGGTCTCCGCCCGGCTGGGTGACCTCTGGGCGGCCGCGACGTCCGGCTGGGTCGCCGACGGCCTCGGCGGTCCGGGTCCCGCGGACGCCCTGCTCAGCGCGCTCGCCGTCCCGACGATCCTGGTCGGCGGGTCCGCGTCCGGCGCCGTCGCGCTGCTCCTGCTCGGCTCGGTCGTGCTCGCGGGCATCGGCGCCTGGGCCGCGGCGGGCGCGGCGACGCGCTCGGTGGGCGTGCGCGCCTGGGCCGCGATCGTCTGGGCCGGCGCGCCGGCCCTGCTCCTCGGGCTCGGCGGCGGCCGGCTCGGCGCCGTCGTCGCCCACGTGGCGCTGCCCTGGGTCGCGCTCGGGCTGGCGCGCGCCGTGGGTGTGCAGCGCGTCGACCAGGTGCTCTCCGGCCTCGCGACCGCGCAGCGCGACGACGACGAGGTGCTCGACGAGGGCGAGGTGTCCACGCCGGTCCGCGGCACGCCGACGGTGCCCACACCGCGGACCTCCGGCGACGCCGACCCCGCTCCGGAGGCCGACGAGGCCCCTGCCGAGCGCGTCGGCGCCCCCGACCCCACCGGCTCCATCTCCGCGGCCGCGGCGGCCGCGATCGCGTTCGCCGTGGTGGTCGCCGGCGCGCCGAGCCTGCTCGTGCCGGGGCTCCTGGCCTTGTGCGTCGTGGCGCTCTGCGCGCCGCGCCGGCGCGGCCGGGTGCTCCTGGTCGCCGTCCCCGCTCTCGCGCTGCTCGGGCCCACGCTCCTCGAGGCGGGAAGCCGCGGGCTCGAGGGCTGGCGGCTCCTGTTCGCCGACCCGGGGATGCCGGCCGTGTCGACCGCCTCGGACCCGCTGAGCCGGCTGCTCGGCGTGCCGGCCGACCCGTCCTCGCTCGTCCCCGCCGGCCTGCCGACTGCGGTCGCGGCCGCGTGGCCGCTCGCGCTGGGCGCGGTCGTGCTGGCGCTGGCGGTCCTCGCGCTGCTGCGCGGCGCACCGGTCGCGCGGGCCGTGCGCGGTGCCTGGGTGGTCGCCGCGCTCGGTGTGGCCGCCGCGTCTGTGGCCGTCGCGGTCCCCGTCGCGGTCGCCGACGGCGTGGTCGTGCACGGGTGGGCCGGCCCCGCGACGTCGCTCGCCGGCGCCGGGCTGCTGACCGCGGCCGTCATCGGCACGGACCGGCTGCGCGAGCGGCTCATGCACTACACGTTCGGCTGGCGCCAGGCGCTGGTCGCCGTCGTGACGCTGCTGGCCGTCGCGGTCCCCGTGGCCTGGCTCGGCACGTGGACCTGGCAGGCCCGCAGCGGCGACGCGGTCTCGCTGCGCCCCGTCGACCGCGTGATCGTCCCGGCGGTCGGCCAGCAGGCGCAGGGCTCCGACCTCGCGTCGCGGGTCCTCGCGGTGAGCCTGGAGCCCACCGGCGACACGACGACCGCCACGTGGCAGCTGATGCGCGGCGACGGACCGCAGCAGCTGGACCAGGCCGCCGCGGCCTGGACGCGCACCGTCGGGGGCGACCTGCTGACCCCGGACCCGACTGCCGACGACGCCGCGACCAGCGAGGTCGACGCCCTCGTCGCGCGCCTGGCGACCGCGGCCACCGGCGACGTCTCCGGGGAGCTCGCGTCGCTCGCCGTGGCCGACGTGCTCGTCCCGCCGCTGCCCACCGACCTCGGCGGCGTCGAGCCCGCGGTGGCCGCGGCGCAGCGCGAGGAGCTGGTCAGCAGGCTCGACTCGACCGCCGGKCTCGAGCGCGTGACGGAGAACGCGTCCGGCACCATCTGGCGGGTGCAGGCGACGGCGCCGGGTGCCGGCGTGGCCGCGCCGACCGTCGTGCCGGCGTGGGCCCGGCTGGTGCCGGCCGGCGCCGACGTCACGGACCCGACGGTCGTGGCGGCGCCGGTCGCGTCGAGCGACCGCGCCGTGGACACGCCCGTCGCCGCGGGGGAGGGCGACCGGCTGCTCGTGCTGGCCGAGCGCGCCGACCCGCACTGGCACGCGTGGCTCGACGGCGCTCCGTTGCGGGCGGTCGACGACGGGTGGCGGCAGACGTTCGCGGTCGGCGCTGCCGGCGGCGACCTGGTGGTCCGGTTCGACAGCCCGGACCGCACGCCCTGGCTCGCCGTGCAGGGCCTGGTCGCCCTGATCACCCTGCTGCTCGCGGTGCCGGTGCGCCGTCGCCGGGGGGTGCGGACATGAGCGAGCCGACGCGCAAGCAGGTCTGGCTCGGCCGGTCCGCCCGGGCCGTGTCCGGCCTGGCCGTGCTGGGGCTGGCGGCCGTGGTCGTCGTCGCCGGCGCGCGGCTGCCGGGCGCCACGGCCACCGACGTCCCGCCCGCGCTGGTCTCGGTGCCCCCCTCGGCGTCGACCCTGGTCTGCCCGGGACCCCTGATCCAGCCCGACGACACGGGCCGCGGCGACTCCGCGTTCGACCCGACACCCGTCGACCCCGTCACCACGGTCACCGCCGTGACGTCCGTGCCGGACTCGGACGGCAGCGCCGCCGGGACGGTCGGACCCCTCGACCGCTCGAGCACCACCGCGACGCTCACCGCAGGCGGCGACTCGGCCGTCGTCGCCGGCGTGACCGGTCCGCAGATCGTGCGCGCCGAGCCGGGCGCCGCCCCGGCTCGCGTCGCCGCGGCCACCGGGGGGCTGGTGACGGCGGGCGACCTGCGCGGGCTGTCCGCCGCCTCGTGCCAGCAGCCCGTCGCCGCCGCCTGGCTGCTCGGCGGCGCCACCGACCTGTCCAGCACCGCGCAGCTCGTCCTGGACAACGCCGGCACCACGCCGGCCGAGGTCACCATCGAGATCTGGGGCCCCTCCGGGCCGGTCGACCTGACCGGCGAGCGGTACCTGGTCGCCCCCGGGGCCGAGCGCGTCGTCGTGCTGGGCGGGATCGCCGCCGAGCAGCGGCGCCTCGCCGTGCACGTGACCGCCACCGGCGGCCGCGTCGGGGTGCACGTCCAGGACTCGGCCATCGACGGCTTCACCCCGGCCGGGACCGACCTGGTCGTCCCGGGCGCAGCGCCCGCGCGGCGGCAGGTGGTGCCCGGGGTGTCGGTGGTGGCGTCGGCCGTCGGCGACGCGACCGCGCCCTCCCTGCGACTGCTCGCCCCCGGTACGCGGGGGACCACCGCCCACGTCACCCTGCTCGGCCCCGCCGGTGTGGTGGAGCTCCCCGGGGCTGACTCGGTGGCGCTCGCCGCCGGAGAGGTCACCGACGTCACGCTGGGCGGGCTCCCCGCCGGCGCCTACACCGTGGTCGTCGACGCCGACCAGCCGGTCCTGGCCTCCGCGGTCGTGACCCGGCCCGGTGCGGTCGGTGAGCTGGACGACGTGCCGAGCTCCGAGCGCGGCTGGGCGGCGTCCACCGCCGTCGGCCGCAGCGGTGTCGTCGCCGTCCCGACCGGCACCCGCGGGGTCCTGGTGATCGGCGCCGTCTCGGAGCACGCGGACCCGACCTCCGGCCGCGACGCGACCGCGACCCTGCGCCTGCTCGGACCCGACGGTGCGGTGATCGTCGAGCGGACCGTGCGCCTCGGCGCGGGCACCACCGGCGCCTGGAGCGTCGACGAGCTCGCCGCCGGCACCGGGGACGTCGTCGTGCCCGACCCGGCGGCCCCGCCGGTCCCGGCGCCGGCACCCGGTGGGGTGGTCGGGGTGGACCTCGTCACCGACGACGGCGCGGACGTCGCGGTCGCGTGGGCCCTGGTGTCCGAGGTCCACCGGCCCGACGGCATGCTGGTCTCCGTGCTGGACCCGGTGCCCGTGCCGCGCACGACCGCCGACGTGGCCGTCCGCGAGGACCCGCGCCTCGGGACGCGCTGACCCGCGACGCGGGACAGTGAAGCCCCGGTCAGCTCGCGGCGCGGAGCTCCGAGCGCTCGCGCAGCCGAAGCCCCAGGGCCGCCGCCTGCCGGACCGGCCACTGGTACCAGTGCGGGTACCGCCGTCCGACGTACCGGGCCGCGCTGGCGTGGTGCGCCGAGATCATCGGCGCCGGCTTCGCCCGCCAGGACGTGCCGCCCACGTGCGTGACCTGCACCTGCGGCACGTAGAGGTTGGTCCAGCCCGCCCGGCCGAGGCGCTCGCCCAGGTCGACGTCCTCGAAGAACATGAAGTAGCCGTCGTCGAAGCCGCCGACCGCCTCGAACGCCTCGCGCCGCAGCAGCAGGCAGGCGCCTGACAGCCAGCCGGCCGGGCGCTGCCCGCCGGTGCTCTGCTGCCGGGCCTGGTAGCGGCGGGTCCACGGGTTGCCCGGCCACAGCCGCACGAACACGGCGTGCCCGGCGCCCTGCGTCAGCGACGGCAGCTCGCGCGCGGAGGGGTAGACGGTGCCGTCGGTGTTCAGCAGCGCGGGACCGACGGACCCGGCGGTCGGGTGGGCCTCCGCGGCGGCGACGAGCTGGTCCAGCGACCCCGGCTGCCACTCGATGTCGGAGTTGGCGACGACGATCCACGGCGTCTGCGCGCCCTGCGCGCCGAGGTTGGCGCCGCGTCCGTACCCGAGGTTGTCGCCGCTGGCGATCAGGCGCGCGCCGTACTCGTCGGCCACCTGGCGCGCGACGGTGGGGTCGGTGCCGTTGTCGACGATCACGAGCTCGGCCGGCTGGACGGAGGCGGCGCGCAGGGTCCGCGCGAACGTCACCAGCTCGTCGCCGGGGTGGTAGACGACGCAGACGACTCGGACGGTGGGCGGGGCAGGGGAGGAGGGGCTGGCGGGGCTCATCGTCCGGACAGGGTAGTGGGAATCAATGAGCATCCCCGTACTGCGGGTCCACGTCGTCGGGCGACCGGCCGAGCATGTGGGCCACCTGCTCGACGACGACGTCGCGCACCAGGTCCGCCATGTCGAGGGAGTCGGCCGCGCGCGACTCGACCGGGCGGCGGTAGACGACGATGCGCGCCGGGAGCCCGGCGTCGGCGGGGAAGTAGCGGCCGAGCGGCACCCCGCCGCGCTCCCACGGCGCGGGGTTGGACGGCGGCACGTCCTCGACGGCGAACTCGGTGCCCTGCAGCTGACGGGCCCAGGTCCGCTCGATGCGCTCGACGGCGTCGAGGACGAGGTCGTCGAACCGCTCGGCGCGGGTGCGGTAGGCGGGCATGGAGCTGGGCAGCAGGGGCCCTCGGGGTCCGCGCCCGCGGCGGTCGCGACGCCGGACCGGGGCCACCGTCGTGGTGGGCAGCGCGAGCGTGCGGCGGCCGATGCCGGGCGTGCGGCGGGCGGGCGGCGGGGGCGTGGAGCTCACCACTGCACTGTAGATCGCACCCGGGCGACGGCGTGGGGAGGCACGGCTGTGGGCGCCCGGGGGTACGGTCAGCGCGTGAGATCCGTGAGGCAGTGCACGCGCACGGCGTGTGRCCGTGCAGCTGTGGCCACCCTGACCTATGTGTACGCCGACTCGACCGCCGTGCTCGGTCCCCTCGCGCAGCAGGCCGAGCCCCACTCGTACGACCTGTGCGTGGAGCACGCGGAGCGTCTGACCGCGCCGCGCGGCTGGGAGGTCGTCCGACTCACGCCGGAGTTCGCCGCAGCCCCGCCCAGCCAGGACGACCTGCTCGCCCTGGCCGACGCGGTCCGCGAGGCCGGCCGTCGCCCGGAGCCCGAGCAGGTAGCGCTGCCCGAGGCGGTCGGCGCGGCCCTCAGCGAGGCGCCGCGGCGCGGGCACCTGCGGGTGCTGCGGGGCGAGGGCTGACGTGGCCCGCCGCAAGGGGGAGGCCGCTCGCGCCCGTGCCGAGCGCGCGGGGGAGCCGCTGGGGTCGATCAGCCAGCCCGCCGGGCCCGTCGTGCCGGGCTCCGAGGCGTGCCTGCAGTGCGGCGAGACGGACCTGACCCGCATCCGCATGGCCCTCACCAACGGCCGTCAGGTCGTCTTCGTGTCGTGCCCGTCGTGCGAGCAGCGCAACTGGTTCGCCCTCGACGGCGACGGCACGCCGCTGGCCCGCGACGAGGTCGTCGGCGGCTGACGTGTGACGGTTCCCACCTCGGCAGCGTGGGAGCCCCGGGTACGATGACCCGCGTGACCTCCCCTGCAGCCGACCGTGTCGATCTGACTGCCCTCATCAAGGCCTACGACGTCCGGGGTGTCGTCCCCGACGAGCTGAACCCCGCGGTCGCCCGTGCGATCGGCGCGGCGTTCGCGGACGTCGTGGTCCTCCCCGAAGCCACCGGCCGCCCGCGGGTGGTCATCGCCAACGACATGCGCCCCTCCGGCCCGGAGCTCGTCGCGGCGTTCGCCGACGGTCTGGCCGTGCGCGGCGTCGACGTCCTGCGGATCGGCCTGGCGTCGACGGACGGCCTCTACTTCGCCTCGGGCGCGCTGGGCATCCCGGGCGCCATGTTCACCGCCAGCCACAACCCCGCGCAGTACAACGGCATCAAGCTGTGCCGGGCGGGTGCGCGACCGGTGGGCCAGGACAGCGGCCTGACGACGGTGCGGGAGCTCGCCGGTGACTACCTCGCCGGTGCGGTCCCCGAGGTCGACGCCGCGCAGCGCGGCACGGTCGAGGACGGCGACATGCTCGCCGAGTACGCCTCGTTCCTGCGCTCGCTGGTGGACCTGTCGGGGATCCGGCCGCTCAAGGTCGTCGTCGACGCCGGCAACGGCATGGGCGGGTTCACCGCGCCGGCCGTCCTGGGCACGGGCGCGGGTCTGCCCGGCCTGCCGCTCGACGTCGTGCCCCTGTACTTCGAGCTGGACGGCACGTTCCCCAACCACGAGGCGAACCCGCTGGAGCCCGAGAACCTGCGGGACCTGCAGGCGGCCGTCGTCGAGCACGACGCCGACCTGGGTCTGGCCTTCGACGGCGACGCGGACCGGTGCTTCGTCATCGACGAGCACGGCGACCCCGTCAGCCCGTCCGCGATCACGGCGCTGGTCGGGCTGCGGGAGGTGCAGCGCGAGCTGGCCGCGGGCCGCACGCCGACAGTCATCCACAACCTGATCACGTCGCAGGTGGTCCCGGACCTGCTGAGCGCGGCGGGCGCGAAGACCGTGCGCACCCGGGTGGGTCACTCGTTCATCAAGGCGCAGATGGCCGAGAACGACGCGGTCTTCGGCGGGGAGCACAGCGCGCACTACTACTTCCGCGACTTCTTCTTCGCGGACACGGGCATGCTCGCGGCGATGCACGTGCTCGCGGCGCTCGGCGGCCAGCCGCACCCGCTGTCGGCGCTGTCCGAGCAGTACCAGCCGTACTCCGCGAGCGGGGAGATCAACTCCCGGGTCGCCGACGTGGCGGCCGCGCGCGACCGGGTCATCGAGGCGTACGTGACCCAGCAGGGCGCGGGACCGGTGTCGGTCGACGAGATGGACGGGCTCACCGTGTCGCACTGGGACGGCCAGCCGCAGTGGTGGTTCAACCTGCGCGCGTCCAACACGGAGCCGCTGCTGCGGCTCAACGTCGAGGCCGCCGACGAGGACGTCATGGAGAAGGTCCGCGACGACGTGCTCGCGCTGGTCCGCCAGGACGGGGAGTCCTGATGACCTCCGGCCGTTCCCTGGAGCCGTGGGCGCGCGAGCTCCTGCGCTGCCCGGTGACCGGCGCGACGCTGGTGGACGGGGTCGGCCCGGACGGCGAGCCGACGCTCGTCTCCACGGACCCCGAGAACCCGCTGGCGTACCCGGTCCGCGACGGCATCCCCGTCCTGCTCGTCGGCGAGGGCGTGCCGGTCGGCCGCGGCTGACCCCCTCTCGTCCCCGATCTGAACCCAGGAGCACGAGTGGCGCACGACGGCGGCAACAAGGCGATCGTGGCGGCACTGGCCGCCAACCTCGGCATCGCGGTGACCAAGTTCATCGCGTACCTGCTCACGCTCTCGAGCTCGATGCTGGCCGAGTCGGTGCACTCGCTGGCGGACTCCGGCAACCAGCTGCTGCTGCTGGTCGGTGGCAAGCGGGCGCGTCGGGACGCCGACGTGGAGCACCCGTTCGGCTACGGCCGTGAGCGGTACGTCTACGCGTTCATCGTGTCGATCATCCTGTTCTCGCTCGGTGGCCTGTTCGCGCTGTACGAGGCGTGGCACAAGTGGCAGGACCCGCACCCCATCGAGGGGCGCTGGTGGTGGGTGCCGCTCGTCGTCCTCGTGGTCGCCCTGGCGCTCGAGGGGTTCTCGTTCCGCACGGCCATCCACGAGTCGAACGAGGTCCGCGGCGACCAGTCGTGGGTCTCGTTCATCCGCACCGCCAAGGCCCCCGAGCTGCCCGTGGTCCTGCTGGAGGACTTCGGCGCGCTGATCGGCCTGGTCCTGGCGCTGTTCGGCGTCGGGATGACCCTGATCACCGGCAACGGGAAGTTCGACGCCCTGGGCACGGCCGGCATCGGGATCCTGCTCGTGCTCATCGCGATCGTGCTGGCGCTGGAGACGAAGTCGCTGCTGCTCGGCGAGTCGGCGTCGGCCAAGGACGTCGTCGCGATCGAGACCGCGCTGGTCGGCGAGGGCGTCGAGTCCGTGATCCACCTGCGCACGCTCCACCTCGGTCCGGAGGAGCTGCTGGTGGCCGCCAAGATCGAGGTCTCGGCGGCGGTGAGCGCTGCCGACGTGGCCGCGGCGATCGACGCGGCGGAGGTCCGGGTCCGCGCGGCGGTGCCCATCGCGACCGTCATCTACCTCGAGCCGGACCTGCGCCGCGCGGTCGCCGAACCCGGTGTGGCGGGCGCGACCCAGGTCTAGCATGGCCCGGACGGCGTGGGTGATGCCCGCAGACCGAGAGGGGTCGCGCCGGCGCGAACGACGACGGGCTCGACGCCGTCCGCTCGCGCCTGCCCACCGCACGCGCACCCCTCAGGAGTGAGATGTCCACGTTCTCTGAGCTTTCCGGTACGTACAAGGTCCGCGACCTGTCCCTCGCCGAGGCCGGCCGTCACCAGATCCGCCTGGCCGAGCACGAGATGCCGGGGCTCATGGCCCTGCGCGCCGAGTTCGGCCCCTCGCAGCCGCTCGCCGGCGCGCGCATCGCCGGCTCCTTGCACATGACGGTGCAGACCGCGGTGCTGATCGAGACCCTCGTCGCGCTCGGCGCGGACGTCCGCTGGGCGTCCTGCAACATCTTCTCGACGCAGGACGAGGCCGCCGCCGCGATCGTCGTCGGCCCCGGCGGCACGGTCGACGCGCCCGCCGGCGTGCCGGTGTTCGCGTGGAAGGGCGAGTCGCTCGAGGAGTACTGGGAGTGCACCGAGCAGATCCTCGTGTGGCCGGGCGGCACCGGCCCGAACATGATCCTCGACGACGGCGGCGACGCGACCCTGCTGGTGCACAAGGGCGTCGAGTACGAGGCCGCGGGCGCGGTGCCGGCGGACCCGCAGCCCGGCGAGGACGGCTACTCCGAGGAGTACCTGGTCATCCTCGGCACGCTGCGCCGCTCGCTCGCGGCCGACCCGCAGCGGTGGACCACGATCGCCGCGGACATCAAGGGCGTCACCGAGGAGACGACCACGGGCGTGCACCGSCTSTACCAGCTGGCGGAGGCCGGCGGGCTGCTGTTCCCCGCCATCAACGTGAACGACTCGGTGACCAAGTCGAAGTTCGACAACAAGTACGGCATCCGGCACTCGCTGCCCGACGGCATCAACCGGGCCACCGACGTGCTGATGGGCGGCAAGGTGGCGTTCGTCGCGGGCTACGGCGACGTCGGCAAAGGCGCGGCCGAGGCGTTCCGCGGCCAGGGTGCCCGCGTGATCGTGTCCGAGGTGGACCCGATCTGCGCGCTGCAGGCGGCGATGGACGGGTACCAGGTGGCCCTGCTCGACGACGTGCTGGGCTCGGCGGACTTCTTCATCACGACGACCGGCAACAAGGACGTCATCTCGGCAGCCCAGATGGCCCGCATGAAGAACAAGGCCGTCGTCGGCAACATCGGGCACTTCGACAACGAGATCGACATGGCCGGCCTGGCCGCGGTCCCGGGCATCACGCGCACCGAGATCAAGCCGCAGGTGCACGAGTGGACGTTCCCGGCCGATGCGTCCGGGGCGGAGCGGTCGATCATCGTGCTGTCCGAGGGGCGCCTGCTCAACCTCGGCAACGCGACCGGTCACCCGTCGTTCGTCATGAGCAACTCGTTCTCCAACCAGGTGATCGGCCAGATCGAGCTGTTCACCAAGCCCGGCGACTACGCCCGCGAGGTCTACCGCCTGCCCAAGGTGCTCGACGAGAAGGTGGCGCGGCTGCACCTGGACGCGCTGGGCGTGCGGCTCACCGAGCTCACCAAGACCCAGGCCGAGTACCTGGGCGTGGACGTGGCCGGCCCGTACAAGCCGGAGCACTACCGGTACTGACGCCCTAGTTGTACTGACCAAGACCGTTGTTGACGTGACGAGAGACCTCCGGGTCGAGTGGGACTGCTGAAGGAACCACTTGGACCAACGGAGGTCTCTCGTGTCTCACGCTAATGCCCGGCTGACGCCTGCCGGCAGG
>NZ_JBFULZ010000141.1:0-10588 GCF_054049635.1 Cellulomonas sp. P5_C6
GTCCTGGTCGCCCCCGGAGCGAGCGCGGCCGCCGGGGAGGGTGAGCTGCGCCCGGGCGAGGTGCTCGCGGTCGGGCAGGCGCTCGTCTCGCCGGACGGCTCGCAGACGCTCGTGGTCCAGGCCGACGGCGGCCTCGCGCTGTTCGGCGACGACCCCGACCCGCGCTGGGTCGCCGGTCCGGCGCTCCCCGGGTCGCAGCTGGTGGTGGGCGTCGACGGCGAGATCACCCTGACGGCTCGGGACGGCACGGTCGGCTGGCGTCCGGACCTGACTGCGACCCCCGGGTCCCGGCTCGTCCTGCAGGACGACGGCGACGTCGTCGTGCTCGACCCCGCCGGGACGCAGCTGTGGGACTCGGGCACCGCCGTGCGGCCGTCCATCCTCACCGCCGGCTCGAGCCTGGCGCCGGGCGAGGCGCTCTCGTCGCCGGACGGACGCCAGATCCTCGTCGTGCTCGATGACGGGGACGTCGCCCTGCTCGGTCCGGACGCCGCGACGCGCTGGTCCACCGGCACGGACCGGCCGGGCTCCACGCTCACGCTGCGCGAGGACGGCAACCTCGTGGTCACCGACGCCGACGGCAACCGGACCTGGCGCAGCCGCACGGCCGGTCACCCCGGCGCGTCGCTGGTCCTGCAGGACGACGGCGACCTCGTGCTCTACGACCCCACGGGCGCCGTCGTGTGGTCGACGGGCACGGTCATCGGCCCGTCGTCGCTGGTCGTCGGCGTTCCGCTCGCGGTGGGCCAGCAGCTCGGCTCGCCCGACGGGCACCTCCGGCTGGCGCTCGGCGCGGACGGCCTCACGCTCGCCTACGACGGCGCCGCTGTGTGGAGCGCGCCGGTCGCCGGTGCCGCCGCCCTCGCCGTCCGGGACGACGGTGACGTGGTGCTCACCGCGGCGGACGGCTCGGTCCTGTGGGACACCGCCACGCCCGGCAACCCCGGCGCGAGCCTGCAGCTCGAGGAGGGTGCGCTGCTGCTGCGGGCGCCCACGGGCCAGGAGCTCTGGCGCGTCGACGTCCCGGCCGAGCTGATGACCAGCGGGCGCGTGGCCACCGACTGCGCGGACGTGGACGCGCCGGTGCCCGAGGCGGACACGGTCGTCACGGCGTTCGGCGTCCGCGTCCACCCCTGCCTGGCCGACTCGCTCGACGCCCTCATGACCGCGGCGCTCGGCGACGGCATCGAGCTGCACGCCTGGGGCTGGCGCAGCGCGAGCCAGCAGATCGCGCTGCGGGCGGCGAACTGCAGCCCGACCGAGCCGGACCCGACCGTGGTCACGTGCCGGCCGCAGACTGCGCCGCCGGGGACGTCCCGCCACGAGCGGGGCCTCGCGCTCGACTTCACGGTCGGCGGCGCGGTGCTGCGGGCCGGGTCTCCGGCCTTCGCCTGGCTCACCGAGCACGCCGCCGACTACGGCCTGCAGAACCTGCCGAGCGAGCCCTGGCACTGGAGCGTCGACGGCTGGTGAGCGGGCGCGCCCTAGTCTGGACGGCGTGAGCACGCCGACGACACCCGAGCTGAGCGCCGTCACGCAGGACTACCTCAAGGTCGTGTGGTCCGCCCGCGAGTGGTCGGAGCAGCCCGTCACCACCAAGATGCTGGCCACGCGCCTGGGCGTCGGCGCGTCGACGGTCTCGGAGACGGTCCGCCGCCTCGCCGACGCCGGTCTGGTGACCCATCAGCCCTACGGCGCCATCGAGCTCACGGCGGACGGCGAGCGGCACGCGCTCGCGGTCGTCCGGCGGCACCGCCTCATCGAGACCTTCCTGGTCGAGGTGCTGGGCTACGGGTGGGACGAGGTCCACGACGAGGCCGAGGTGCTGGAGCACGCCGTCTCGGACCTGTTCGTCGAGCGCGTCTCCGCCCAGCTGGGCCACCCGCGCCGGGACCCGCACGGCGACCCGATCCCGGGTGCGGACGGCTCGCTCGACGTCCCTGCGGCGAGCGTGCTCTGGGACGTGGAGCCGGGGGAGTGGGCCGTGGCCCGCATCTCCGACGCCGACCCGGGCCTGCTGCGCTACCTGGAGTCGGTCGACCTGCTCCTCGACGCCGCCGTCACGGTGGTGGAGCGCCGCACCGTCGCGGGCGTGATCTCCGTGCGCGTCGGCCCGCGGACCGTGGACCTCGGCGAGGTCGCGGCGCGGGCGATCTGGCTGGTCCCCGCCGCCTGACGTACGCTGGGCGCCATCCACCGGAGCTGACGACGACGTACTCCGCACCGAGATCGAATCGATTCGTCCGGAGGGCACGTCGTTGGTCACGCTCACGCCCGCGCGTTCGCGCGCCGCGCTGTTCGCCCTCGCCCTCGGCGGGTTCGGCATCGGCACCACCGAGTTCGCCACGATGGGGCTGCTGCCCGAGATCGCGTCGGGCTTCGACGTCTCCATCCCGACGGCCGGCAACGCGATCACGGCCTACGCCCTCGGTGTCGTCGTGGGCGCTCCGACGCTGGCTGCCCTCGGCGCCCGGCTCGACCGGCGGCGGCTGCTCCTGCTGCTCATGGTCGCCTTCACCATCGGCAACGTGCTGTCCGCGTTCGCGCCGAGCATGGGCTGGCTCGTGCTGGCCCGGTTCCTCGCCGGCCTGCCGCACGGCGCGTTCTTCGGCGTCGGCGCGGTGATGGGCACCGCGGTCGTGGGTCCGGAGCGGCGCGGTCGCGCGGTCGCCTCGATGATGGCCGGGCTGACCATCGCGTGCGCCGTCGGGGTGCCGCTCACCGCGATCGTCGGGCACGCGGTCGGCTGGCGCTGGTCCTTCGTGGGCGTCGGGGCGCTCGGTCTGGTGACGCTCGCGGCGCTGTCCGCGTGGACGCCGTCCCTGCCGTCGGCGCCCGGCACGACCGTCCGCACCGAGCTGGCGGCCCTGCGCAACCGACGGCTGTGGATCGCGTTCGGCGCGGGCGCGGTCGGGTTCGGCGGGATGTTCGCCGTCTACTCCTACGTCAAGCCGCTGCTCACGGAGGTGACCGGCCTCGGCGTCGCGCTCGTGCCGCTCGTGCTCGCGCTGTACGGGATCGGCATGACGATCGGCACGGTGGTCGGTGGCCGGCTGGCCGACCGGTCGGTGATGGGCACGGTCATCGGGTCCATGATCGCCACGATCGTGGTCCTCGTGTCCATCGCGCTCGTCGGCTCCTACCCGGTGCCCGCCGTGCTCGCGCTCGTCCTGCTCGGGGTCACCTCGCAGGTGCTCGGGCTGTCGCTGCAGACGCGCCTGATGGACGTCTCGCCCGCGGCACCGTCGCTCGGCGCAGCCCTGTGCCACTCCGCGCTCAACCTGGGCAACGCGACCGGCGCGTTCGTCGGCGGCCTGGTCATCGCCGGCGGCTTCGGCTACCTCGCGCCCGCCTGGGTGGGCGCCGGGCTCACCGCGATCGGGCTGGTCGTCGTGCTGGTGGTCGGGCGTGGACCGGTGCCCGAGCTGCCGGCCCCGTCAGCGGCGGCGCGTGCCGAAGATCGAGCGCGTGATCTCGCGCCCCAGCTGAGTACCCGCTGACCGCAGCAGGCTGTCCAGCGGGCTCGTCCTGCTGGTCGACCGGCGCGGAGCGGCCTGCCGGGCCTCCTTCGCCCTGCGCTCCGCCTCGTCGGCCGCCTGCTCCGCCTCGTCGGCGCGCCGGGCCGCCTCCTGGGCCTTCTCGGCCCGCACCGCGAGCAGCTCGTACGCCGACTCGCGGTCGACGGCCGCGCCGTAGCGGACCGACAGCGGCGATGCCGCGACCGCCGCGGCCAGGTCCGCCGCGGGCATCGGCTCCATCGACGACTGCGGCGCGCGCAGGCGCGTCCACGCCACCGGCGTCGGCGTGCCGCGCTCCGACTGCACGGTGACGACGGCCTCGCCGGTCCCCAGCGACTGGAGCAGCTGCTCGAGGTCGTAGGGCGACGTCGGGAACGTGCGCGCCGCGGCCCGCAGCGCCTTCGCGTCGTCGGGGGTGAACGCCCGCAGCGCGTGCTGGACGCGGTTGCCCAGCTGGCCCAGCACGTCGGCGGGCACGTCCTTGGGGCTCTGCGTGACGAAGAAGACGCCGACGCCCTTCGACCGGATCAGCCGGACCGTCTGCGTGACCTGCGTGAGGAAGTCCGCCGACGCCCCCGTGAACAGCAGGTGCGCCTCGTCGAAGAAGAACACGAGCCGCGGCTTGTCGGGGTCGCCCACCTCGGGCAGCTCCTGGAACAGCTCCGCCAGCAGCCACATGAGGAACGTGGAGAACAGCGCGGGACGGTCCTGCACCGCGGGCAGCTCGAGCGCGCTGATCACGCCGCGTCCGTCGGGGGCGGTCCGCAGCAGCTCGGACACGTCGAAGGCCGGCTCGCCGAAGAAGGCGTCGGCACCCTGCGCCTGCAGCGCGACGATCTCCCGCAGGATCACGCCCGCGGTCGCCGCCGACAGCCCGCCGATGCCCTTGAGCTGCGGCTTGCCCTCGTCGCTGACCAGGTACGCGATGGTGGCCTGGAGGTCCTTGAGGTCCAGCAGCGCGAGGCCCTGGGTGTCGGCCCAGTGCATGAGCAGGCCCAGGCTCGACTCCTGCGTGGCGTTGAGGCCGAGCACCTTGCCCAGCAGCAGCGGACCGAAGTCGGTGACGGTGGTGCGCACCGGCGTGCCCTCGCCCAGCCCGCCGAGGCTGAGGAACTCGACCGTCGACGACGTCGCGACCCACTCCTGCCCGAGGCTCGCCGTGCGGGCCAGCAGCTTCTCGTTCGGCGCGCCCGCCACGGCCAGCCCCGAGAGGTCACCCTTGATGTCCGCGACGAACACCGGCACGCCCGCGGCGGACAGGCCCTCGGCCAGCACCTGCAGCGTCTTGGTCTTGCCCGTGCCGGTCGCACCGGCCACGAGGCCGTGCCGGTTCATCATGCCGAGCGGGATCCCGACGACCGCGCCGGGCACCGGGACGTCGTCCTCGACCAGGGCGCCGAGCGGCAGCATCGGACCGCCGAACGTGTAGCCGGCGATGATCTCGGCCGCGTGGTCCGAGGGGGTGGAGGCCGACGCCGGCGGCGGCGCGGTGGGGGTCGCGGCGGCGGCCTCCGCGGCGGCGAGCGCGGCGGCCGCGGCCTGGGCCTTCGCCTCGGCGGCCTCGGCAGCCGCCTGCGCGGCGGCCGCGCGGAGGGCGGCGAGGTCGGCGGCGGACGAGCCGGCGGCCGACGGTGGCGTGCTGTCCGACATGTCCGGAGCATACGGCGGCGGGTCCGATCCCACCCGGCCGGGTGCGGGGGGAGCACCACCGGTCGGTAAACTCGCCGGGTGACCTCGCAGGACGCTTCCCCCACGCCCACCGCCACCGACGACGTGCCGTTCCGCTACACCGCGGAGCTCGCGCGCGAGATCGAGCTGCGCTGGCAGGACGAGTGGGCTGACCGCGGCACGTTCTTCGCCGCCAACCCGACGGGCGGGCTCACCGACGGCGACGGGAAGCACGCGGACCCCGCGCAGCCCGCGTTCTTCGTCATGGACATGTTCCCGTACCCCTCGGGCGCCGGCCTGCACATCGGCCACCCGCTGGGCTACATCGCCACCGACGTGGTCGGCCGCTTCCGCCGGATGCAGGGCGACAACGTGCTGCACGCGCTGGCGTTCGACGCGTTCGGCCTGCCCGCCGAGCAGTACGCCGTGCAGACGGGGCAGCACCCGCGCACCACCACCGAGGCGAACATCGTCATCATGCAGCGCCAGCTGCGCCGGCTCGGCCTGGCCCACGACCCGCGTCGCACGTTCGCGACGATCGACCCGGGCTACGTGCGCTGGACGCAGTGGATCTTCCTGCAGATCTTCGACTCCTGGTACGACGAGACCGCGCCGCGGCCGGACGGCGGCGTCGGCCGGGCCCGTCCCATCGCGGAGCTGGTCGCGGAGTACGACGCCGGCCTGCGCGGTGCAGAGTGGGCCGGGCTGGACGAGGTCGCTCGTCGTCGCGTCCTGGACACGCACCGCCTCGCCTACGTCTCCGAGACGCCGGTGAACTGGTGCCCCGGCCTGGGCACGGTGCTGGCCAACGAGGAGGTCACCTCCGACGGCCGCTCCGAGCGCGGCAACTTCCCGGTGTTCCAGCGCAGCCTGCGCCAGTGGAACATGCGGATCACGGCCTACGCGGACCGCCTGATCGACGACCTCGAGCACATCGACTGGCCCGACAAGGTCAAGGCGATGCAGCGCAACTGGATCGGCCGCTCGTCGGGCGCCCGGGTCCGCTTCGCCGTGCAGGGCGGCGACCAGGTCGAGGTGTTCACCACCCGCCCCGACACGTTGTTCGGCGCCACGTTCGTCGTCGTCGCCCCGGAGCACCCGCTGCTGGACCAGGTGCCCACGGCGTGGCCCGACGGCACCAAGGACATCTGGACGGGCGGCCACCGCACCCCGGTCGACGCGGTCGCGTCCTACCGCGCGGAGACGGCCGCCAAGACCGCGGTCGAGCGGCAGGCGGACGCTGGCCGCAAGACCGGCGTGTTCACCGGCCACCTGGCGCAGAACCCGGTCAACGGCGACCTGCTGCCGGTGTTCACCGCCGACTACGTCCTCATGGGCTACGGCACGGGCGCGATCATGGCCGTGCCGGGCGGCGACGAGCGCGACTTCGCGTTCGCCGAGGCCTTCGACCTGCCGGTCGTCTACACGATCGACGCCCCCGAGGGCACCGAGCCCGGTGCGCGCACCGGCGACGGCGTGGCCATCAACTCGTCGAACGACGAGGTCAGCCTGGACGGGCTGTCGGTCGCCGACGCCAAGGCGACGATCACCGACTGGCTCACCGCCAAGGGCGTCGGCGAGGGCACCATCACGTACCGCCTGCGTGACTGGCTGTTCAGCCGCCAGCGCTACTGGGGCGAGCCGTTCCCCATCGTCTACGACGAGCACGACCTGCCGCTGGCTGTCCCGCAGTCGGCGCTGCCCGTGAACCTGCCGGACGTGCCGGACTACTCGCCGCGCACGTTCGACGCCGACGACGCGCACTCCACGCCGGAGCCTCCGCTGGGCCGCAACGAGGACTGGGTCGCCGTCACGCTCGACCTGGGCGACGGCCCCAAGCAGTACCGCCGCGACACCAACACGATGCCCAACTGGGCCGGCTCGTGCTGGTACTACCTGCGCTACCTGGACCCGACCAACGAGTCGGTCCTGGTGGACCCCACGCTGGAGCAGTACTGGATGGGCCCGGGCCACGGGGAGCAGGAGCCCGGCTCGATCGGCGGCGTCGACCTGTACGTCGGCGGCGTCGAGCACGCGGTCCTGCACCTGCTGTACGCCCGGTTCTGGCACAAGGTCCTGCACGACCTGGGGCACGTCTCCAGCGGGGAGCCGTTCCACAAGCTGTTCAACCAGGGCTACATCCAGGCGTACGCCTACACCGACGAGCGCGGCGTGCACGTGCCCGCCGAGGAGGTCGTGGAGGACACGACCTCCGCGACGGGCTTCAGCTGGCAGGGCCAGCCCGTCAACCGCGAGTACGGGAAGATGGGCAAGTCGCTGAAGAACATGGTGACGCCCGACGACATGTACGCGGAGTACGGCGCCGACACCCTGCGCGTGTACGAGATGTCGATGGGCCCGCTGGACCTGTCCCGGCCGTGGGAGACCCGCGCGGTCGTCGGCTCGCAGCGGTTCCTGCAGCGGCTGTGGCGCAACGTGGTCGACGAGGGGACCGGGGCGACCGTCGTGTCCGACGACGCCCCGTCCGACGAGACCCTGCGCGTGCTGCACCGGGCGATCGCGGACACGACGGCGGACATGGCGGCCATGCGGGTCAACACGGCGATCTCGCGGCTGATCGTGCTGAACAACCACCTCACCACGTTGCCGACGACGCCCCGCGCCGCTGTCGAGGCCCTCGTGCTGATGACGGCCCCGGTGGCCCCGCACGTCGCGGAGGAGCTGTGGTCCCGCCTGGGCCACGAGCGCTCGCTCGCGCACGAGCCGTTCCCGGTCGCGGACCCGGCGTACCTGGTCGAGGACACGGTGACGTGCATCTTCCAGGTGCAGGGCAAGGTGCGCGGTCGCGCCGAGGTCTCGCCCGAGATCTCCGACGACGACCTGCGCGAGCTGGCCCTGGCCGACGTCGGTGTGCAGCGCGCCCTCGACGGCCGCGGCATCCGGACCGTCGTCGTCAGGGCGCCCAAGCTCGTCAACGTCGTCCCGGCCTGATCGCCGTGCCCGGCCGTCGCCGGCCCGAGCAGCCGTCGGTCGCGATCGTCACCGACTCGACGGCCTCGCTGCCCGAGGGCGCGGCCGAGCGCTGGGGCATCGGCGTCGTGCCGCTGGACGTGGTCGTCGACGGCGAGCGCCACGTGGAGGGCGTCGACCTGTCCCCGAGCGCCCTGCTCGGCGCGCTGACCAAGGGCGTCACGGTCACGACGTCGCAGCCCCCGCCCGCCGCGTTCGCGTCCGCGTACGAGCGGGCAGCGGCGTCGGGTGCCCGGGAGATCGTGTCGATCCACCTCTCGGGCGACCTGTCGGGCACCGTCCGCGCCGCGCAGCTCGCAGCGGAGACGTCGCCCGTCCCCGTGCACGTCGTCGACTCGGGGGCGGTCGCGATGGCCCTCGGGTTCGCGGTCGTCGACGCGGCACGCTTCTCGATCGGCCCCGAGACGCCGGCGACCGAGCCCGCGCCAGCTGGACCGCTCGAGGCAGCCCGCGCCTGGTGGCACGCCCGATCGCACACCGACGCGCGACTGCCCGACGGCCAGGAGGTCGCCGACCACGCGCTCGCGGTCGCCGCGTCCACCCGGGTCTGGTTCCTGGTCGACTCGCTGGACCACCTGCGCCGCGGCGGACGGCTGAGCGTCCCGGCGACGGCGATCGGCATCGTGCTGGGTCTGCGCCCGATCCTCACGCTGCACGACGGCGGCATCGACGTGCTCGAGAAGGTGCGCACGCGACGAGCCGCCMGCGAACGCCTGGTGGCGCTCGCCCTCGAGGACGTCCTGCGCCGCCCGTCCGCCCGGGTCGCGGTCCATCACCTCGGCCAGCCGGACGTCGCCGCGGCGCTCGCGGCCGAGCTGGCGGAGGCCGCCGCCGACCGGCTCGTCGAGACGGCGGTCTGCGAGTCGAGCGCGGTGCTGGCGGCTCACGCGGGACCGGGCCTGCTCGCGATCGTCGTCGCCGACGCCTGACCGAGCCGCCCACAGCCCGGGCAGCGATGGTCGTCACGCAGTGATCGCCGACGTCCGTCGATCCCGCCGCCGCCTCGACCGTAGGTTCACCGGGTGCCACGCCGTGACCGCGACCTCTCCCGGACCGCCCGGCTCACCGCGCTCACGACCCCCCGCCGCTCGCCCTCACGCCACTCCGCGCGCACCTTCGACCCCATCCCGAGCACGGACCCCCACGCCGGTCCTCCTGCCTCGTTCGCGCGGTTCTTCGAGCCAGCGGCTCCTCCGGGCGCGGGCTGGACGCCGGACCGAGCGCCAGCGGGTCCGGACGTTCCGATCCCGGAGGCGGGCCCGGCGGCAGTGCCCGCGCCAGTGCGCATGGACAGTCCGGACCGGCAGCGCGGCGTGACACCCGCGCCTGAACCTGCGGGCCCCACGGTCCAGGTGCCGGAGCCCAGCCCCGACCCCGCGAGCACGCCGACGCGCACCGGCACGGCGCTCCAGAGCGCCGCTGCGGGCTACACCGCCGCGCACGGTGCCTCGGTCGCGCCCGTGCCGGGTCCCCGCCGCCGCTGGCGGTGGGCGGTCTCGTCGCGTCTCGCCGCAGGCGCCGGCGCGGTGCTGCTGCTGGTCGGGGGCGGTGTCGCTCTGCGCGCCGCGTCGATCTCGCCGGGGCCGGCGGTGAGCCTGCCCGTCCCGGTGCCGAGCGGCACCCCGGCACAGGCCGGGGGATCGACGGCACCACCGACCGCCCAGGTCGTCGTCGACGTGGTGGGTGCCGTCGCGGCCCCGGGCGTCGTCCGGCTCGCCGAGGGCTCCCGCGTCGTCGACGCCATCGCGGCCGCCGGGAGCGCCACCGCGGACGCGCAGCTCGGAGCACTGAACCTCGCGCGTCTGCTGGTCGACGGCGAGCAGGTCGTGGTCCCGGCCGCGGGGGACCCGGCGGCCGTGGCCGGTCCGTCGGCGGCGGCGGGCGGCGACGAGCGCGTCGACCTCAACGCCGCGGACGCGGCCGCCCTCGACGCCCTGCCCGGCATCGGCCCCGTCTTGGCCGGCCGGATCGTCGCGCATCGCGAGGACCGCCCGTACGCGAGCGTCGACGAGCTGGCGGACGTCCCGGGGATCGGCCCGACCTTGCTCGAACGCCTCCGCGACCTCGTCCGCGTATGACCGCTCGCATGCCGATCCCGCCGATCGATCATCCGCACCTGTCCCGCGAACCGCCCGCGGCCCGCGCCCTGCCTTCGATCGAACGCATCCCGCCGGGCATCGGCGCCCTCCCACCGGCCGACGACAGCGACCCGCCGACGACCGTCGACGTCCGGCTCCTCCCGGCCGCGGCGGCCGCGTGGCTCGCCGCGCTGGCCGTGGTCAGGATGCCGGCGCTCGTCGCGCTGACCTGCGCCATCGCCGCCCTCGGGGTGGCGGCCGTCGGGCTCCGGGTCTGCGCGGGCGCGCCCGAGCACGTGCCCGGCGCACCGGTCCGCGCCGCCGTCGTGCCGG
>NZ_JBFULZ010000142.1:0-10561 GCF_054049635.1 Cellulomonas sp. P5_C6
TCCGACGAGCGGACGCGGGCGGTGTCGGCGGCCATGGCGGCCTCGAGGCGGGCGCGGACGTCGCTGAGCTCGTCGAGGACTCCGAGCGTCTCGTCGTGCGCGATGAGAGCCGTCAGGACGACGCGATCCATCATGTTCCACGACCGGGTCGGCTGCACCGTGGTCCCGCGACCCTGACCGACCGACACCAGCCCCTTCTCCTCCAGTCGCTTGACCGACTCGCGCAGCACCGTCCGGCTGACCCCGAACTGCTTGGCGAGCGGGACCTCCGGCGGCAGCGTGTCGCCGGGCGCGAGCTGCCCCGTGACGATCACGTTGACCAGCGCCTCCACGACCGCCACGCCCAGCCGTTGCGCAGGCATCCGATCCTGGATGGACGGGATGCGCGGGCCCTCTGCGGTCGGGTCAGGAACGGTCATGGCGGGAGTATATGCGGATGTACCTACTGTGCAGACGTGTGATGTATGTTCTTTTCGTGACGGCACTGCGGCCGACCGCGCCCCGAAGAGGACATGTGAGCGAATGAGAATCACCGCGTACCGGACTGTGACGACACTCCAGGACTGGGGGCGCCCCGTCGGCGATGTCAACGGCTTCTTCCGGGACGGCATCACCGAGGTGCCAATCGTCGTCCTCGAGACGGACGAGGGCCTCGAGGGGATCGGCGTCGGGTCGCACGCGGACATCGACCGCGTCTTTCCTGCGATCGAGGGCGAGGACCCGCGCGCGGTGGTCGCGCTGTACGACCGCATGCTGGCCCGTGTCTTCAAGGGCGGACACGTCGGGGCGACGTTCGGCGGCATCGGCGCACTGGACATGGCGCTCTGGGACTTGAAGGCGAAGATCGCCGACGAGCCCCTATGGCGCACTCTCGGGGCACGCGACCGGTTCGTGCCCGCGTATGCCTCGGCGCTGGAGATCGCGATCCCCGACGACGAGCTCAACGACCTGTACGGCGAGTGGGTGGCGCGCGGGTTCACGAGCGTCAAGGTGAAGGGCGGCCTGAACCTGGACAGCGACCTTGTCAGGTTGGCGCGCGTGCGTGACATCTTCTCGGCCAACACGCCCCGACCGGGCATCATGCTGGATGCCAACGAGTCCTGGAACCGCAAGCAGGCGATCCGATACATCCACGCCGTCGAGGAGAAGGTCGACCTGTCCTGGGTCGAGGAGCCGTTGCGGCGGTGGGACGCCGACGGCATGGCAATGGTCAGTCGCGCTGTTCGCGCGGGGGTCGCCACCGGCGAAAACCTCACCGGTCTGGAGCAGTTCAAGCCGCTTCTGGACGCTGGGGCCGTCGACATCGTCCAGGTCGGCAGCATGTGGGGGATCACGCACTTCCTGCGCGTCGCGGCAGTCGCGCACAGCCGCGACCTGCCCATCAGTCCTGTCGGGTCGACGGCGAACCCCGTCTTCCATGCCGCCGCGGCCGTCCCGAACCACCTCTCGGCAGAGTTGCAGGACCTTGGAGCCCCGCTCGGCATGACGGTGGACTATGAGATCGCCGATGGTGGCATCGTGCTCGGAGACAAGCCCGGTCACGGCACGACGATCGATGAGACGCGGATCGCCCGGGCTGTGTCGCTGGACGGGTGGGCCCAGACGGACGGGCCGCACGTCCGCCCCGACCGCGCCGGCCTGCGACTCGTGCCAGAGTCGCGATCGGACGACCCTCGTCAGAGCGGTCGATAGGCGTCGTTGGCTCTCTCACGGCCACTGGCTCGTCCCGTCGTCGTCGCGGACGACGAACGGTGTGCGCCCCCTCTGGCCGAGGCGCACGTGACGGGCGGCCTTCCGGTCGCCGAGTTGACACGTCGCGCACCGGCCACGCTCGCCCTCCCGCGGACCATGTCCCGGCACGGCGGCCTCCTCATCGGTGCCGGAACCGTGCTGGACGCCGCCGAGGTCGATGAGCCGGCCGATTCTCGGTGTCGCGTGGGCCGGACCTGGCCTGGTTTCCGCACACCGGCCCGATGACCGTCAAGCAGCGTGAGGGGTTGGACATCCTCGACCGGGTGGGAGGCGGTGACTCGTTCGCGACCGGGTAGGTGGCGGAAAGCTGCCTAGGTGTGCTCCGCCCTGGACATGGGGGATTGTCGCGAGCCGAGATCGTGCGGCGCCGCCGATGACGCTCCTGCTCAGTGCACCGACGATGCAAGGAGCCCGAGGCTCTGCAGATCGGCCCACAGCGCCGCCGGTACGTCCTCCACGTAGCGGTCCAGGTTCGAGTCGACCTGCGCGACGGTACGCATCCCCAGAACGACCCAGGCGACCGCAGGGTGCTGCAGAGGGAAGGCGATCGCGGCAGCCGGGAGGGTCGTGCCATGGTCCTCGCAGACCCGCGCCAGTGCGTGTGCCCGCTCGATCAGCCCACGCGGTGCGCGCTGGTACTCGTAGCGGGCGTCATCCTCGGGCCAGGGGCTGCTGAGCAGGCCGGAGTTGAACACACCCGCCACGACGACTGCGACGCCGTGCGCGCGGGCGGGCTCCAGTGCCGTCGCGAGTCCGCCCTGCTCGAGCAGGGTGTAGCGACCCGCCCCCATCGCGACGTCGGCCAGGCCGCTCGCGAAGAGCCCCGGCACCTTGTCCGGCGCATTCGTGCCGACACCGATGGCTCGCACGACGCCGTCCGCACGGAGCTCGGCGAGCGCCTCCAGCGCCTCCCGGCCGGCCGACGGGCTCACGAGGTCCGGGTCGTGGGCGTACGCGATGTCGATCCGGTCGAGCCCCAGACGGTCCAGCGACTCCTCGACAGAGGTACGCACGCCCTCGACACTGAAGTCCCACTCGCGTCTCAGGGAGCCCGGCACCATGAAGCCGTCGTCGTCGAGCTCAGTCGGCCGTGGGTTCGGACGGATGAGACGAMCGACCTTGGTGGACACGACGAACTCGTCTCGCGGGAGTCCCTGCAACGCCGCTCCCAAGCGGCGCTCGGACAGGCCCAGGCCATAGTGCGGCGCGGTGTCGAAGTACCGCACCCCCCGCTCCCACGCACGCTCGACTGCGCGGGAGGCGTCGTCGTCGGTCATCGGACGGTGCAGGTTGCCCAGCGTCGACGCGCCGAAGCCGATCTCGGAGATGTGCAGACCGGTGCCGCCGAGCGGGCGGGCGGGATGGGTCGTCATCACAGCCCGTAGACGCGGGTCGCGTTGACACCGTCGATCGCATCGCGCTCGGTCTGCGACAGGTCGTCCGTGAGCTCGAGGTACGCCCTGAGCCAACGGCCGTACCCGCCGGCGAGCTCGACGACCGGCCAGTCGGAGCCGAAGAGCAGCCGCTGCGACCCGAAGGTCGCGAGCGCATGCTCGAACACCGGGCGCAACCGCGGGGTCGACCAGCCGTGCCAGTCGTCCTCGGTGACTATTCCGGAGACCTTGGTGGCCACGTTCGGGCAGCCCGCGAGCTCGGCGAGGTCCCGGGCCCACGTCGCCAGCTCGGTACTGCGCATCGGGACCTTGCCCCCGTGGTCGAGGACGAAGGTCGTCCCAGGGAGGCGGCGGGCGACGTCGGCCGCCAGGGGGAGCTGGTGATGGGCGATCAGTACGTCGAACACCAAGCCGGCGTCGCCGAGATCCGACAGCCCCCGCCGGACGTCGTCCCGGGCGAGCCAGTGTGGGTCCTCTTCGACAAAGGTGACGTGCCGAACGCCGACCAGCCGGTCGCCGCCCGGCAACCGGCGAAGCGTCCGGAGCTGCTCCGGTACGTCCCCCGTGAGATCCAGCCAACCCACCACACCGCGGATCTCCGGCGTGGCGTGAGCCACCGCCAGGAGGTCGACCGTCTCCGAGAGGTCGTTGACGGCCTGCACCACCACGCAGCCGTCGACACTGTGGAGTGCCAGCTCCGCGACGGCCGCGCCTGGTGGAAAGTCACGATCGATCGCCGACATCGGTTGTGCGTCGAGCCAGGGTTGCGGGTGCTTGGCCCGCTCCCACATGTGCAGGTGGGAATCGAGGAGGTGCCTCACGGAAGGTGCCAGAGCTCCTCGAGCCGGCGCCATCCGTCCGTCGGTGCGGCGAGACGTCCGAACGGTGTCTGGCAGGGGCCGGTGAGCGCGAGCCACTCCCGGGTGACGGGATCGGCGTCCACGACCGCCAGGTCCTCGTCGTGGTCTTCGCCGATGTACTCGTAGTACCCGAACAGCGTGTCCTCGATCAGAAGGATCGAGTAGTTGGTCACGTGGTGCGCCGAGAGCAGGGCCTCGACGCCCGGCCAGACGTCGGCGTGCAGCCGGACGTACTCGTCGCGCTTCTCGGGGACTACGTCGACGACGAAGGCAAATCGCTGCATGTTCACTCCTTCGTCTTGAGCCGAGCGACGCCAGAGTAGATCATACATGTGACGTTTACTCAATCCTCCGGTACAGTCCGAAACCGGATCGTGACCAACGAGGGTCGCCGGCCGACACCGAAGGAGATGCGCTGTGCGCAGTGCTGCATATACAGGGAACGGGACGGTCGAGGTCCTCGCGTCCGAGCCCGTGCCCCCGCCCAGCGGTCACGTGCAGGTCCGCGTGGCCTTCGTCGGTTTGTGCGGTACGGACCTGCATGTCGTCCACGGGGCCATGGACGCCCGCGTCACCACGCCGCTGATCTTCGGTCACGAGATGAGCGGGACGATCGAGAGGGTGGGCGAGGGCGTCGCCGGCTGGTCGACGGGTGATGCCGTGACGGTCATGCCGCTCGCCTGGGACGGGACCTGCCCGGCGTGCCTGGCCGGTCATCAGCACATCTGCCAGAACCTGGAGTTCATCGGGATCGACTCCCCGGGTGCGCTGCAGACGCTGTGGAACGTGCCGGCCCACACTCTCGTCGCACTCCCCGCAGGCCTGGCCTTGGACGTCGCGGCTCTCGTCGAGCCCACCGCCGTCGCCGTCCACGACGTACGCCGCGGTGAGGTTGCGCCCGGCGACCATGTGGTCGTGCTCGGGGGCGGGCCGATCGGGGTACTGATCGCGACCGTCGCGCGGCACGTCGGCGCGATCGTCGCGATCGTCGAGCCCGATCCCCACCGTCGCGCGCAGATCGAACAGCTCGGTCACGTGGCCGTCGACCCCGGCTCGACCGATCAGGCCGCCTGGGTCGCCGCATGGACCGACGGTGCAGGTGCCGATGTGGTCTTCGAGGTCTCCGGCGCTGCGGCTGCGGTCGCTGCCGCCACCGGGCTGGCCAAGGTTCGAGGGACGATCGTCGTCGTCGCGATCCACGGAGCCCGCAGGGAGGTCGATCTCATGCAGATCTTCTGGCGCGAGCTCCGGGTCCTGGGTGCCCGCGTCTACGAGCGGTCCGACTTCGAGACGGCGAGCTCCTTGCTGGCCGACGGTGTCGTGCCCAGCGAGCTGCTCATCTCACAGGTCGTGCCCCTCACCGCTGTGCGAGCCGCTTTCGACGACCTCGAGCGGGGACTCGCCATGAAGATCCTGGTCGATGTCGCCGCTACGGAGAGTGCGAAGTGAACCCGTTCGACCTGACGGGGCGGCTCGCCGTCGTCACCGGCGCCAAGCGCGGCATCGGCTTCGCCCTCGCCGAGGCGCTCGCCGCCGCGGGTGCCGACGTGATCGGCGTGAGCGCCACGCTCGAACGCGAAGGCAGTGCCGTGGCGCGGGTCGTCGAGTCGCACGGGCGCTCGTTCCAGAGCTACGCGGTGGACTTCGGCGATCGTGAGGCGGTCACCACTCTCGGTGGAGAGCTCGCCGAGCGAGCGCCCGACATCCTCGTCAACAACGCCGGCACGATCGCCCGGATGCCGGCCGCGCAGCACCCCCTCGACTGGTGGGACCGCGTCCTGGAGGTCAACCTCACAAGTCACTTCGTGCTGACTCAGCTCGTCGCGCGGCCGATGCTGGAGCGCGGCTCAGGGAAGATCGTCTTCACCGCGAGCCTGCTGAGCTACCAGGGCGGGATCAACGTCCCCGGGTACACCGCATCGAAGTCCGCCGTCGCCGGGCTCACCAAGGCCCTCGCGAACGAGTGGGCATCGCATGGGGTCAACGTCAACGCGATCGCACCCGGCTACATCGCGACCGACAACACCCGGGCCCTGCAGGACGACCCCGAGCGCTCCCGGGCGATCCTCGAGCGGATCCCCGCCGGCCGGTGGGGCAGAGCCACCGACCTGTGCGGGGCGGTCATCTTTCTCGCGTCGTCCGCCTCGGACTACGTGGACGGGATCACCATCCCGGTCGACGGTGGCTGGCTCGGACGATGAGCTAGCGACCTCCGACGTGGTGCCGGCTCCAGACGTGACTGGCCAGAGCCGCCTGCCGCATCAGCTCGGATCCGCGGCGAGCGGGCCGAGCACCGTCGCGCGGCTTCGAGAATTCCGCGGCACACCCTGGAGCAGATGCAGACGTCCCTCGGCCACATCCCGCACGTCCAGGCGGCCGACGTCGCCTTCCACGAGACCGTGCTGGCACTGTCGCACAAGCGCATCGCGGAGAGCATCGCACGGTCGCTGTTCGAGCGGGCACGGGAGAGCAGCCGGTACTCCCTCGGCGTGCCCGGCCGCGTTCCACGAGCAGACCCCCTCTGAGCGCGACCAGATCCTTGCCGCCATCGCGGCCGGGGTCGGCTGACGAGGCGGCGCCGGTCAGGCTCGGGCACTGCGTTGATCGGGGCAAAGCGGCCCCGATCAACATCACGTTGGGGTGAGCGTCAGGTCGGTCAGCGCCAGGCTGGTCGCGGCCCGTGGCAGGTCCGCCACGGGAGAGGTCCCGCCAACCAGCGGCGCTCATTGCGCATACGTCACATGTATGATCGAATGGCAAAAGCATCGCCAAAGTGGGTGGTGAAGTCGTCAACGACGTCGACCAGAAGAGGACGCGACAATGTCAGCACAGCAGCGCCGCTCCACCCGATTCCCCCGTCTGTTGGTGCTGACCGCAGCAGCCGCGAGCCTCGCGCTGATGGCGGCCGGTTGCTCCAGCGGAGGTAGTGGTTCCGACTCCAGCGGAGGTAGTGGTTCCGACTCCAGCTTCGGATTCCCCGCCCCCGAGCAGATCAAGGACAGCCCGATCACCATCTGGGTGGACGCTGACCGCTCGGCCATCGCCGAGGCATTCCAGACGGACAACCCCGACATCAAGGTGAATATCGAGACGTACGACGGCAACTCCGGCGGTACCAACTCGTTCCAGACCAAGGTCGCGCTCGCCGACGCAGCCGGTGAAGGCTGGCCCGACGTCGTGTGGTCGGGGCAGGTGAACGACGCCAGCTGGGCCGCGAAGGAGCAGAACGGCGTTCAGGCTTTCGCCGCGGCGCTCGACACGGGCGTCACCGAGGACGGCTGGCTTGACGGCTACACCGCGCACGCGCTGGACCCGGTCACGGTCGACGGCCATATCTACGGTGCCCGCGACAACCTCGCGCCCGTGGTGTTCTGGTACAACAAGGCCCTGTTCGACGAGTTTGGCTACGACGTCCCCGAGACCTGGGAGGACTACCAGGCGCTCAGCGACAAGCTTGCAGCCGACCACCCTGGATACATCCTCGGCTCGATCGGTGACCCGTTCACCGCGGTGCTGACGGACATGTGGGCCGCTCAGGCGCCGATCTACACGGTCGACAGTGACAACAACTTCACGGCCGACTTCTCGGATGACCACACGACCCGCATGATCGCACTCCTGGACCACATGTTCGCGAACGGCACTCTGACGCTCGATGGACTGTTCACACCCGACTGGGTGGCGAACCACAAGGACACGACGCTCGGCATCCCCGGACCGACCTGGTTCATTGGAGCGGTCATCCAGAACCCTGACAGCCTCGCCGCAGAGCCGGGCACGTGGGCTGCTGGCGCTCCGTTGCACTGGRCTGGCGAAGACGTCAATACCGGCAACGTGGGCGGTGGCTTCTGGTACGGCTCGAGCCACTCGACAAACCTCGAGGCAGTGGGCAAGTTCCTGCAGTACGCGACGAGCGGTCCTCAGTCTGTCAAGTTGATCACCGGCCTGCCGGCGTACGAGTCAACCGCGAGCGAGTGGTTGGACGGACAGGTCGACAGCGGATACTGGGCCGACTCGGACACGTTCAAGGACGTCGTCACTGGCGCAGCCAGCCACATCTGGGCCGGATGGGGTGCGACGCTCTCCTTCAGCTCCGAGCCCGCTTGGGCCGAGATCGTGGCTCCGGCTCTGGCCGCCGGCAAAACCATCGACTCGGTCGCAGACGAGTGGAAGACGCGATACGAGAACGACGCCAGAGTCAACGGCTACACGGTCAAGTAAAGAATGACAAGAACCATCTCGAGCACCGAGATAGCGCCTCTCGCCGCCTCCCCTCCACAGGGGCGGCGGCGGGGGGCAGCCCGGCGTCCGCAGAGCCGAACCGGCTCCCAGGCCTACATTGGCTACATATTCTCGAGTGGCTACGTGCTGCTGCTTCTGGCCTTCGGTATCGTGCCGATGTTGTACGCGCTGTACCTCGCTTTTACCAAGCGCGGACAGTTCGTCGCATTCGACAACTTTGTCAAAGTGTTTGGCGATTTCCGATTCTTCCCGGCCGTGGAGCACGTTGCGCTCTTCGTCGCCATCTGGCTGGTGAGCCTCCTTTTGTTCGTCGTCGTGCTGGCGCTCATCGTCCACGCCGCGCGCGTCAGGTGGGTGTCCGCGTCGACTCGATTCATGTTCTACATCCCCGGAGCGTTGGCAGGGTCGGCGAGCGTCCTGCTCTGGCTCTTCCTGCTCGACCCGAGCGTGAGCCCTATTGCTGTTTTGCTGCAGCAATTCGGATTCGATAGCTTCACCACAACGGTCGCCCAAAGCAACCTTCCGGTGATCTTCACGATCATCGCGTTCTGGGTCGGTGCCGGTGGATGGATCATCATCATGTACGGCGCGCTCAACACGATCTCAACCGATGTGATGGAGGCCGCACGCATCGACGGTGCCGGCCCCCTGAAGACGGCGTGGTATATCCAGATCCCGCTCATGCGAAAATGGATCGTCTACATGGCCATCATCTCGATCGCGGTCGGAAGCCAGTTGTTCGTCGAGCCCAGGGTCCTCAGCCAGGCGAGTCGGGGAGTTGTCCCGAAGGACTATTCGATCAATCAGCTTGCCTACCAATTCGCTTTCGGTACCCAATCGGACTACAACGGGTCGGCGGCGATTTCGATCCTCCTACTGGTCGTCGCGGCGGGCCTTGCAGCCATCTTCGTCTTCAAAGGAGGACTCTTTGACCGCGACTAGTCTCCGCGTCGTTCCTTCAGCGCTGGCTCCCACGCGTTGGCTTCGGCGCGTTCTCGTCATTGCCGTCCTCGTGTTCTTCAGCGTGTTCTTCGTGCTGCCCTTGGCGTGGCTGTTGCTTGCGCCGACGAAGTCCCAGGCTCAACTCAATGGTGCCAACGGTGAACTTCCGTTCAGTTTCGGGTCCTTCGATCAACTCGCTGAGAACTGGAATAATCTGGTCACCTTCCAGCACGGCATCATCTGGAGTTGGCTCGGCAATTCGGTGCTGTACTGTGGGGTCGCCCWGGTGCTCACGATTATCGTGTCGATTCCCGCGGGCTATGCCCTCGCGATGACCACCTTCAAGCTTCGTCGGCTCGTGCTCATCACGACTCTCATGGTAATGCTCATCCCGAACACGGCACTTGCGTTGCCGATCTTCCTCGAGCTCACCCGTGTTCAGCTGGTTGGTACGCCACTCGCCGTGATACTCCCGTTCGCCTTCTTCCCGTTCGGGGTGTATTTGACGTACATTTATTTTTCCACGACTATGTCGCGCGATCTGCTCGATGCCGCCCGCATCGATGGCGCGGGCGAGTTCCGGGTTTTCACGAAGATCGCCGTGCCCCTGGCGACCCCCGTGATCGCGCTCGTCGGCTTCTTCAACTTTGTCAGCAACTGGAACAACTATTTCCTCCCGTTCGTCACGCAGCCCGGGTCGCGAAAGATGCCCATACAGGTGGGCTTGACGGAGCTGATCTCGAACACGCCCGTGTTCAACCCGACCAATGTCGCCTCGTTGACGATCAGCCTTCCCCAGTTGGCGCTCGCGACGCTCATTTCCGTGGCTCCGGTTCTGGTGGTCTTCTTGTTCTCACAGCGCTTCCTCGTGACCGGGCTGACAGCGGGTGCCACGAAGGAATGACCCGCCGGTTCAAGATGGCGTGCCGGATGTGACCCGAGCGGTGTGAGGAGCACCTCGCGGGCTCTGACGCCTCCGGCGCAACGTCCGATCGTGGAGATCGAGCCAGGGAACGGGCTAATGACCCAGCGGCGTCCTGCTGTGTCCGCCAGTGTCTATCGGGTCCCTCCGTACGCCAACTGGAGACCTGGTTGGCGTAAGCAGTTGGCGTACGCGCGACTGAGGGCCGTTTCCGATGATTCAGAAACCGCCCTCTGACCTGCGGTAATGCCGGTAGGCGATACTGGTATCGAACCTGATTCATCATCTACCCGGCGACACTGGCTGACCGCACGCCCAGCTCCGCAGGTTGACGCCACCCGGCGCGCGCACTCATCGAGGTAGACGAGGTCGGCATTGAACCTGCCGCGAGCGTTACGTCGCGGTCAGCACCAAGAACAAGACTTCGAGCCCTGGGACCAGTCCATGAG
>NZ_JBFULZ010000143.1:0-10527 GCF_054049635.1 Cellulomonas sp. P5_C6
CCGGAGGGCGAGCACGGTGTTCCAGTTGCGGGCGGTGCCGCGGCGGCCGGTCGACTTCTCGATCAGCGGGAGCGTGAGCTTCGAGCGGCCGATGCCGTCGGGGAAGTAGGCGTACATCTCGTGCCCGGCGAACGCGACCGTCTCGTTGCCGTAGGGCGTCGGGTCGAAGCCCGTCGCCGGTGTGCCGTCCCAGCAGTAGAGGACCAGGTGGGACGGGTCCGACGCCGCCTCGTCGGTGAACGGCAGCCGCTCCACGATCGCGTCCCACTGCGCGAGCGTCCGGGTGAGCACGGGGACGTCGAAGCCCAGAGACGCGGACAGGGCGTCGGACAGCCCGGGGCCCACCGCGGACGCGGCCCCCGCCGGCACCAGCACGAGGTTGCCGCTGTTCACGTACGTGGCGACCTCGGTGTGGCCCAGGCCTTCGGCGGCGGCGCGCAGCTGGGCGGCCTTGATGGTCCGGCCGCCGACGTTCGCGGCCCGCAGGAGGGCGATGACGGGACTCATGCCCTCACTCTCACACCGTGCACCGACGCGGTGTGCGGGAAAGGTTCCTCCGGGGTAACGGAGCAGCACCCCCCACGGAAACACGCCGTTCCTAGCGTGGGAGGCGCCCCCGGACCCCAGCCAGACGGAGCACACCATGAACCAGCACCTCGTCGTCGTCGGCGGTGGCATGGTCGCGCAGCGGCTGGTCGAGGCGATGCGCGACCGCGACACCGCGGGCGCGTGGCGCATCACCGTCCTGGCCGAGGAGCCGCGCCGCCCGTACGACCGCGTGGCGCTGACCAGCTACTTCTCGGGCCGCGACGCCGACGACCTCGCCCTCGGCGACCCGGCGCTCTGGTCCGACCCTCTCGTGACGCTGGTCCGCGACGACGCCGTGACGCACGTCGACCGGGACGCGAGGACCGTCACGACCGCCCGCGGCCGGGTCGAGCACTACGACCACCTCGTGCTGGCCACCGGCAGCTCGGCGTGGGTCCCGCCGCTCGAGGGCGCGGACCTGCCGGGCGTGTTCGTCTACCGCACGGTCGACGACGTCGCCGCGCTGCGCGGGTACGTCGAGAACCTGTCGCAGGACCGGGTGGTCAAGGGCGCGGTCCTCGGCGGCGGCCTGCTCGGCCTCGAGGCGGCCGGCGCGCTGCAGGCCCTCGGGGCGCGCACGACCGTCCTGCAGGTGGGCACGCACCTCATGTCGGCCCAGGTGGACCTGGGCGGCGGCGAGGCCCTGCGCCGGCTCATCAACCAGCTGGGCGTCGGCGTCCGGCTCAACGCCATGACCACCCGCATCCGCCCGCACCGCCGCGGTGGCGTCGGGCGCCTGGAGCTCGCCGACGGGGGTCGCGTCGACGCGGACGTCGTCGTGATCGCCGCCGGCGTCCGTCCCAGGGACGAGCTGGGCCGCGCCTCGGGCCTGGAGATCGGGGAGCGCGGCGGGGTCGTCGTCGACGGCACGTGCCTGTCCAGCGACCCGGACGTGTCCGCCGTCGGCGAGGTCGCGTGCATCCAGGGCGCCTGCATCGGCCTGGTCGCCCCGGGCTACGCGATGGCCGAGATCACGGCGGACCGGCTGCTGGGCGGCACCTCGGAGTTCCCCGGGGCGGACACCGCGACCAAGCTCAAGCTCTCGGGCGTCGACGTCGCCAGCTTCGGGGACGCGTTCGGGGTCACGCCCGGCGCTCTCGAGATCGTGTGGGCGGACCCGGTCGGGGGCGTCTACAAGAAGCTCGTGATGTCCGACGACGCCCGCACGCTGCTCGGCGGCGTCCTGGTCGGCGACGCGAGCGCGTACGCGGGCCTGCGCCCGATGCTGGGCCGCGAGCTGCCCGGGGACCCGGCCGCGTACCTGCTGCCCGAGGGCGGCGTGGGAGCGCCCGAGCTCGAGCTGCCCGACGACGCGGCGGTGTGCTCGTGCAACAACGTCTCGGCCGGCACGATCCGCGGCGCGGTCACCGACCACGACTGCACCGACCTCGGCGCGGTCAAGGCCTGCACCAGGGCCGGCACCAGCTGCGGCTCGTGCCTGCCGTTGGTCAAGAAGCTGGTGACCACCGAGCTGGCCGCCCAGGGCATCGAGGTCAGCACGGCGCTCTGCGAACACTTCGCCCTGTCCCGCGCGCAGCTGTACGACGCCGTGCGGGTCAGCGGGGCCTCGTCGTTCACGCAGGTCATCGAGCGGTTCGGCACCCGGGCGGAGGGTCGAGGCTGCGACATCTGCCGGCCGACCGTCGCGTCGATCCTGGCGACGACGTCGCCCGCGCACGTGCTGGAGGGCGAGCGGGCCACCCTGCAGGACACCAACGACCACGTGATGGCGAACCTCCAGAAGGACGGCTCGTACTCGGTGGTCCCGCGCATCGCGGGCGGCGAGGTCACGCCCGAGGGGCTCATCGCCATCGGTGAGGTGGCCAAGGACTTCGGGCTCTACACCAAGATCACGGGCGGCCAGCGGATCGACATGTTCGGCGCCCGCATCGACCAGCTGCCGCTCATCTGGCAGCGGCTGGTCGACGCGGGCTTCGAGTCGGGCCACGCCTACGGCAAGTCGCTGCGGACCGTGAAGTCGTGCGTCGGGTCGACGTGGTGCCGGTTCGGCGTGCAGGACTCGGTGGCGCTCGCGGTGATGCTGGAGCTGCGGTACCGCGGGCTGCGGTCGCCGCACAAGATCAAGCTCGGGGTCTCCGGCTGCGCCCGCGAGTGCGCCGAGGCCCGCGGCAAGGACGTCGGCGTCATCGCCACCGACAAGGGCTGGAACGTCTACGTCGGCGGCAACGGGGGCTTCACGCCGCGCCACGCACAGCTGTTGGCCGAGGACCTCGACACCGAGACGCTGGTCCGCACCATCGACCGGTTCCTCCTGTACTACGTGCGCACGGCGGACCGGCTGCAGCGCACGGCGCCGTGGATCGAGGACGTCGAGGGCGGGCTGGAGGGCGTCCGCGCGGTGGTCATGGACGACTCCCTCGGCATCGCCGACGACCTCGACCGGCAGATGGCCCAGCACGTCGTGGAGTACGAGGACGAGTGGAAGGCCACCCTCGAGGACCCGGAGAAGCTCCGCCGGTTCGCCAGCTTCGTCAACGCCCCGGACACCCCCGACCCGTCGCTCGCGTACGTGCCGGAGCGCGGCCAGTCCCGCCCGGCCACGCCCGACGAGCGGGCGGCCGCCCTGCGCGGCGAGCCGGTCCTCGTCGCCGGCACGACCCTGGAGGTCCGCTCATGACCGTGCTGGAGACCGCGGTGTGGACCCTGGTCTGCCGCGTCGACGACCTCGCCCCCGAGCGCGGTGCCGCGGCTCTTCTGGGGCCGGACCAGATCGCCCTGTTCCGGCTGGTGGACGGGCGGGTGCTCGCCGTCCAGCAGCACGACCCGTTCAGCGACGCGTTCGTGGTCTCCCGCGGCATCGTCGGCTCCCGGGCCGTCGACGGCGCCGAGGTACCGACGGTCGCGTCGCCGATGTACAAGCAGGTCTTCGACCTCACGACGGGTCGCTGCCTCGACCCCGCCGGCAAGGTCCCCGTGCGGGGGCTGGCCGCCGACCTGCGCACCTGGCCGGTCCGGGTGCGCGACGGGCTCGTGGAGGTCGGACGATGACGACGATGCTCGGGCTCGAGCTGACCGGCCGCCGCGTGCTCGTGGTGGGTGGCGGGCCGGTCGCCGCCCGCCGGGTGCAGGCCCTCCTCGCCGACGCCGCGTGGGTCGTCGTCGTGGCGCCGCAGCTGTGCGAGGTGCTTCTCGACCTGCACCGCGAGGGTCTCGTCGAGTGGAGCGCCCGGGAGGTCGAGGAGCCGGACCTGGACGGCGCCTGGCTGGTGCACACCGCCACCGGCGACCGGGCCACCGACGCGGCGGTCGTCGCGTGGGCGGCGGCGCGGCAGACGTTCTGCGTCGACGCGGGCGACGGGTCGGCCGGCTCAGCCCGCACCCCGGCGACGACGCAGCAGGCCGAGGTCCTGGTGGGCGTCGTCTCGACCGGCTCGCCCGACCCCCGGCGCACGGCCGTGGTCCGCGACGCCCTCGCCGAGCACCTGCGCGAGGGTCGCGTCGACCTGCGCCGCCGTCGCACCGGCGAGGGGCGGGTCGTGCTCGTCGGCGGCGGCCCGGGGGACGTCGGGCTGCTCACGCTCGCCGGTCGCCGGGCGCTCGCCGAGGCCGACGTCGTCGTCACCGACCGGCTCGGTCCCGTCGCGGTCCTCGACGAGCTCGCGCCCGGGGTCGAGGTCGTCGACGTGGGCAAGACGCCCGGCCACCACCCGGTCCCGCAGCACGAGATCGGCCGGATCCTGGTGGAGCAGGCGCAGCGCGGTCGCACGGTCGTCCGGCTCAAGGGCGGCGACCCGTTCGTGTACGGGCGGGGCGGCGAGGAGGTGCTCGCGTGCCGGGAGGCCGGCGTCGCGGTCGAGGTGGTCCCCGGGGTGAGCAGCGCGTTCGCCGCGCCGGCCGCCGCGGGGATCCCGCTCACCCACCGCGGGACGGTCGGCGCCGTGCACGTGATGAACGGGCACGACGGCTGGTCGTCCGCGGCGCTCACAGGCCTGCGGGACGCCTCCTGCACGGTCGTCGTGCTCATGGGCGTTGGCGCGCTGGCGACGCTGGCCGGCGAGGCGCTCGAGGCCGGGGCGGACCCCGCCACGCCTGTCGCGCTCGTCGAGGAGGGCACCCTGCCGGGTCAGCGCGTGACGCGTGCGCGGCTGGACGACGTCGTCCAGGTGGCAGCCGCGGCGGGGGTGCGGGCCCCCGCGGTGATCGTGCTGGGCGCGGTGGCCGCCCCGGGGCTGCTCGACGTCGGCACGGGTGCGGCCGCACACGTCACAATGTCGCCGTGAGCGAACCCATCGACCAGACCCTCGCCGGCCTCGTCGTGCTCATCACCGCCGACCGCCGGTCCGCCGAGCTCGCGGCCGCCCTGGAGCGCCGCGGTGCGGCCGTCCGACACGCGCCCGCGCTCGGGATGGTGCCGCACACCGACGACGCGACCCTGCTCGAGGGCACCCGCTCGCTGCTCGCCGACCCGCCGGACACCGTCGTCGTGACCACCGGGATCGGGTTCCGCGGCTGGATCGAGGCCGCGGACGCGGCGGGCCTGGACGAGCCGCTGGTGGAGATGCTCCGCGGCGCGCGCATCGTCGCCCGGGGACCCAAGGCGCGGGGTGCGATCCAGGCCGCGGGCCTCACGGCCGACTGGGTGGCCGAGTCGGAGACCAGCGCCGAGATCGCCGAGGTGCTGCTGGACGAGGGTGTCGCCGGGCGGGACATCGCCGTCCAGCACCACGGGGCGGGCGCCGACGGTCTCGACGAGGCGTTCGCCGCCGCCGGTGCCCGCGTGCGCAGCCTCGTCGTCTACCGCTGGGGACCGCCGCCGGACCCCCAGGCCGTCGCCGCGTCGGTCCGCGCGGTCGCGGCGGGCGAGGTCGACGCGGTCGTCTTCACCTCGGCGCCCGGCGCGGCCGCCTGGCTGGCGGCCGCCGACGAGGCCGGGGTCACCGACAAGATCGTCGCGCTCGCCCGGCGCGGCAACGTGCTGATGGCGGCGGTCGGTCCCATCACGGCGAAGCCGCTGCAGGAGCGTGGCATCGCCCCGCTGGTGCCCGACCGCGGCCGGCTGGGCTCCCTCGTCCGCGCGCTGGTCGGCCACTACGGCGGGCTCCAGGCGCTGCAGACGATCGCCGGGCCGCTGCAGGTCCACCGCGGGACCGCGGTGCTGGACGGTCACGTGCTCGCGCTGACGCCGACGGGCCTCGAGGTGCTGCGGCTGCTCGCCGCGGCGGGCGGCGCCGTCGTCCCCCGCGACCAGGTGCTGGCCGCGCTGCCGGGCGACTCGCGCGACCCGCACGCTGCCGAGGTCGCGGTCGCGCGCCTGCGTGAGGCCACGGGCAGCCGGTCGCTCATTCGCACGGTGGTCAAGAGGGGATACCGTCTCCAGCTGGAGGAGGTCGGATGACGAACGCACTGCACGCCCGTGGCCCGGTCCCGCTCGATCTCGAGGGGCCCGTCCTCGTCGGCTGCTCCCACGGCACGGACGACGTCGCCGGCCGGGCGGCCGTCCGGTCGATCCTCACCGGCGTCGCCGCGGCCCGCCCCGAGCTCGACGTGCGCGAGGCGTTCGTCGACGTGCAGGAGCCGGAGGTCGCCGACGTCGTCGCGCACGCGCTGGACAGCGACGCGTCCGGGGCCGTCGTGGTGCCCCTCCTGCTGTCCGTCGGCTTCCACGTCAAGGTCGACATCGCCGAGGCCGTCGACCAGCCCGGCGCCACCGCCGCCTCCCCGCTCGGCCCCGACCCTCGGCTCGTCGACATCCTGGTGGACCGCCTGGACGCCGTGGGGCTCGGCGCCGACGACGCCGTGGTGCTGGCCGCCGCGGGCTCGACCGACCCCGCCGCGGCGCTCGCCGTGGAGTCCATCGCCGCCGGGCTGGCCGACCGCATCGACCAGCCCGTGACGATCGGCTACGGCGCCGGCGCGGAGCCGCGGGTTCCGGCCGCCGTGGCGAGCGCGCGGGAGGACAGGCCGCCGGGGGGCCGCGTCGTCGTCTCCTCGTACCTGCTCGCCCCCGGCTACTTCTACGACCGCGTCCTCGAGGCGGGGGCCGACGTCGTCGCCGAGCCGCTCGCGCCCGACAGCCGCCTGGTCGACATCGTGCTCGACCGGTACGACGCCGCGACCTGAGCCTCGTGCGCACCGCCGTCGCCGTGGCCGTCCTCGCGCTCGGGCTCGCGGGGTGCGCGATGTCCGGCGACGAGACGGCGACGCCCGCCCCCAGCCGCGTCGCCGCCTCCACCCGCCCCGCCGACACGCCCGCGTGCCTGCCCGACGGCACCACGGCCGTCACCACCGGGCCGCAGGACGACCCCACGCTCGTCGCGTTCTCCGGCACCGGGACGAAGGGCGTGGTGCTCGCGCCGCAGAGCGAGGGCGGCCCGTGCCAGTGGGCCGGCGAGCTCGAGAGGCTCGCGGGGGAGGGCTACCTCGTCGCGACGTTCGCCTGGTCGGCCGACGACCAGGCGTCCTTCCTCGGCGCCGCCGACGTGCTGCGCGGGCTCGGGGCGCAGGACGTCGCCCTGGTCGGGGCGTCGAAGGGCGGCACGTACGCGGCAGCGCTCGCCGACGAGGTCGACCCCGTGGCGGTGGTGGCGCTCGGGCCTCCGGCCAGCTTCGACGGTCTGAACGCCATGCCGGCGTCCAGCGACTACACCGGGCCGCTGCTCGTGATCGCGTCGACCGACGACCCGAACGTCGCCGTCAGCTCGTCCCGGGCCGTGTCCCGCAACGACGATCCGAGCACGTTCCTCGAGGTCAACGGGCGCGCTCACGGCGTGGAGCTGTTCACCTCGCCGCACCGCGCGCAGGTCCAGGACGCGATCGACGCCCTGCTCGCCACGGGCTTCGAGGGCTAGACGGACCGAAGGCGTGCGACCCGGGGGGAGGTCGCACGCCTTCGGTGTGCCGGGCGGGCAGCGGTCAGACGAACCGGCGCCGCGCGAACGTCGCGAGGCCGATGCCCGCGGCGAACAGGGCGATCGCCGCGATGAGCCGACCCATCGAGCTGGCCCCGGAGCCGTCGGCCCCGGCGATGTCGATCGAGTAGGCGGTCGCGCCGACGGCACCCTCGGGTGCGCCGTACGCCATGCCCTCGGTCGCGGCCCGCTCGGCGCCGGCGGAGAGCACGGCGTACTTCACGCCGAAGTCCGCCGCGGTCTCCTGCCCGCTGACGACCACCTGCGAGGTGCCCTCGTCGGACAGCTGCTGGGTGCCGTCGACCAGCTGCGGTGCGCCGTCGGCCGCGTCGTTCAGACCGTCGGACAGCTGCGTCGACCCGTCGGCGGCGGCGCTGAGGCCGGCCGAGAGTCGCTGCGAGCCGGCCGCGGCCGCGGCGATGCCCGCGGAGAGCTTGCTCGAGCCGGTGCCGGCTTCCTTGAGCTTGTCGGCGAGCTCCTGGGAGCCGGAGCCGGCCGCCCCGAGCTTGCTCGAGAGCTCCGAGGACCCCGCAGCCGCACTGTGCATGCCCGTCGCGAGCGCAGAGGACCCGGTGGCGAGGCTCGAGAGCCCCGGCGCGAGCGCACCGAGGCCGCCGTTGATCTGAGCTGAGYCGGCCTTGAGCTGACCGAGGCCCGAGCTGAGCTGTGCCCCACCGTCGCTGAGCTGGTCGGTCCCCGCCTGCAGCGAGTGCACGCCGCCGCGGAGCGTGCCGTCGACCTTCGTGTCGTCGCCGTCACCGACGCCGGCCTGCACGTTCGTCACGACGCCGCTGACCAGCGCGGTGACGCCGGCGTCGACACCGGCGAGCCCCTGGAGCAGGCCCGGCTTGGTGGTGTCGCACACGCCGGGAAGGGCCGCTGCGCTGAGGCCGCACTCCACCTTGGCGAGGTTGGTGGCCGCGCCGGACAGCCCCTGGCCGAGGGCCGTCGCGCCACCGGCGATCGTGGCCGGGTCCGCCGTGTCCGTGAGGACCGGGACGCCGCCGGAGAGCTGACTGACGACGGTGTCGTACTGACCGAGGTACGCGGCGTTCATGCCCGCCCGCAGCGCGGTGAGCGCGGCGACGGCTGCCGAGAGCTGGTTGCCCAGCTGCACGGACCCGGCGGCGAGGGTCGACGCGGACGTCGCTGCGCCCGAGACGCCCTGGCGCAGCTGGTCGACGCCGGCGAGCAGGGTGCCCGGCGTCGTGGTGGTGCCGATGGCGGCCCGCAGGGAGCTGATGCCGTCGTGCAGCGGCTGTGCCTGGGCGGGCAGCGTCCCGATGTCGCCGTACAGCTTGGCCAGGCCGCCGTCGACCTGCGCGAGGCCGGCGTCGACCTGCGCCAGGCCACCGATCAGCTGCGGGGCCTTCGCGACGGCGTCGGCCAGGCCGGCGTCGAGCTGCGAGGCGCCGAGGGCGAGCGCTGCGGCCCCGGGCGCGGCGGTCTTCAGACCCGCCGCGACCTGATCGGCGCCGGGCGAGAGCTGCCCGTTGAGCCCGGCGGCGAGCTGGGCGGCGCCGGGGATCGCCTGGCCGTTGAGCCCGGCGGCCAGCTGGGCCGCGCCGGGGACGGCCTGGCCGTTGAGCCCGGCCGCGAGCTTCGCGGCACCCGGTGCGGCCTCGCCGTTCAGGCCGGTCGCCAGCTCAGCGGCACCGGGTGCCGCCTCGCCGTTCAGGCCGGTCGAGAGCGTCGCCGCGCCGTCGCGCAGCTGGATCAGGCCCGCGAGCAGCTGGGCCGCGCCGTCGTGCAGCTGCAGCACGGAGTCGTCGATCTGCAGGGCGCCGGAGGTGAGGTCGACGCCCTTCTGCGCGCCGGACTTGTAGCTCTCCGCGCCGCCCTTGAACGAGGGGTAGTCCAGGGGCGAGACGGGCATCGACGTGAGGTTCGCCGTGGGCACGACCGCGTGGGTGACCTGAGCGGTGTAGCCGAACTCGGCAGTGTCGGACCCGATCGGCGGGAAGAGCGTCATCTGGAACTGCATGCGCGTGCCGCCGTGCCCGTCGCCGGCCATGCCGGCCTCGTCGGACCGGACGTCCGTGAACGTCGACGGCAGGACCGTGACCAGCTGGCCGATCATCGGGATGACGGTCTGGGCCGAGGCGGTGGCCTGCGTGCCGGTGCCGTCGTCGTAGGTGACGTCCTGCGTCCTGCCGGTCGTGTTGGTGACCGTGTAGTGGACGCCGAGCGTGCCGGTCTTGCCGACGACGGAGCCCGGCTGGACCGGCTTGCCGTCGAACGTGTAGGTGACCTCGACCGTGAGCGGGAGGTCCTTGTCGTAGGTGCTCACCGACCGCTCGCGGCGCTCGCCGTCGACGCTCAGCGTGGTGACCAGCTTGCCGTCGACCACCTTGTAGCCGCTGAAGCCGTCGAGGTTGCGCAGCCCCGTCGTCGAGACGGGGTTGGTGATGGTCGTGGTGCCGTGGCCGCTCAGCGCGAGCTGGTCGTAGACGCGCGCCTCCTGGAACGCGCCCGTGGCCGACAGGCGGGCCTGGATCGTCTCGGTGTTGGTCACGGCGACGTCGCCGGAGTCGGCGGCGAGCGCGGGGGAGCCCGCCGCGCAGACGAGCAGGGGGATCAGGACGACGGCTGCCGCCGCCGTGGTGGTCGTGCGTCGCACGTCAGGCCTCCGGCTGGGGGTCGAAAGGACGGGTGGCGGGCAGGCCGCGGCGCGGGGCGCGGGGCGCCTCGGCCATGGTGGCGGCGCCCTCGTACACGGCGGCGGGCTGCGGCTCGGGCTCGGCGGCGGGTGCGGCCTGGGCGGCCCGCTCCTCCTCGCGGTCCTGCACGACGACGACGCCGAGCAGCGACGTCGCCAGGAAGCCGGCGCCGGCGGCGAGCAGGATCGACGTCGCCGTGGTGGCCGAGGACGTGACGAACGCCGTCGGGTCGGCCGTGTAGGTGGCCTCGTACGCGCCGGCCATCGCTGCCGCGCCCAGGAGCGCCGACCACAGCGGCAGCCTCCCGCGGGTGAGCCCGGCGACGGCGAGGCAGAGCCCCAGGACGATGAGCACGGCGACGGCGCGGCCGGCGGCGGCGTCGGGCAGCGCCGCGGCGCGCAGCGCGTAGC
>NZ_JBFULZ010000144.1:0-10461 GCF_054049635.1 Cellulomonas sp. P5_C6
GCGTCGGTGACGAGAACCCCGCCGACGTCGTCGCGCGGCTCCAGGCCGACCCGCGGGTCGCCGCGGTGCAGCTCGACCACGTCCGCCACGCGTTCGCCTGGACCGACGACCCGCTGCTCGAGGAGGGCTGGCCGTACGTCGACCTGGTCCGGCTGCCGCGCGCCTGGGACGCGTCGACGGGAGCCGGTGTGACGATCGCCGTCCTCGACACCGGCGTCAGCGCACACCCCGACCTCGTCCTGGCGTCCGGCGGCAAGGACTTCGTCGACAACGATGCCGACCCGTCCGACCCGAACGGCCACGGGACACTCGTCGCCGGCGTCGCCGCGGCGCGCGGCAACAACGGTGCCGGCTCGGTCGGTGCCGCATACGACGCGAAGATCCTCCCCGTCCGCGTGCTCGACGCGGACGGCAACGGCAACGACTCGACGATCGCCGCGGGCCTGGCGTGGGCGACGAGCCATGGCGCCTCTGTCATCAACCTCTCGCTCGGCGGCACCGACCCCTCGCCCGTGCTGCGCGATGCGATCGCGACCGCCGTGGCCGCGGGCGCGGTCGTGATCGCTGCGGCGGGGAACGACGGCACGCAGGAGGCGCAATACCCCGCCGCGTACGCACCGCAGATCGAGGGGCTGCTCGCTGTCGCGGCCACCAACGACGACGGCCAGACCACTGCGTTCTCCAGCTTCGGTGACTGGGTCTCGATCTCCGCGCCGGGGTACCAGATCATCGGTCCGAGCAACCGCGGCGGCTACGTCTACGACTCCGGAACCTCCTTCTCCGCGCCGTTCGTCGCGGGTGTCGCGGCCCTGCTGCGAGCCCGTCCGGGCGTGCTGTCCCCGGCCGTCGTCGAGCGGCGTCTGATCGCGGGCGCTCGGGACGCCGGACCGCGCGGTGTGGACCCCTACTACGGCGCGGGGGTGCTGGACGCGGCAACCGCACTCACCTCTGCCGACGCCCTCCCCGCCGCCGTCGCTCCGCCGTTGGACCGCGCTCCGGTCGATCCTGGCGCCTCCGACGACACCCGCGCGACGGCCATGGTCCTCACCGCCGCCGGGGCTACCGGGATGCTCTCGCCCGAGGGCGACGAAGACTGGTACGCCTACGACGCACCTGCGCGCGGCTGGTACAGCGTCGAGGTTCCGGGYGCGAACGGCTACTCCGGCCGGGATCTGGACCCGGTCGTGGAGGTACGGGACGGCGAGGGACGCGTGCTGGCCACCGGACGCGACCTGAGTACGTATGGCGAGGTGGACGTGACCGTGGGTGCGCCGCACGCGATGCGGCTGTACATCCGGGTCACCAACCGGAACGGTTCCGCGAGCGACGTGGACTACCGCGTCTCGGTGAGGAGCTCCTCGACGGACCGGTTCACAGCCACGGCGACGGGGACGAGCGGAAGTTCCTGGGGCTTCTCGTCGAGCCTGGGACTCGCCGACGTCACCGGCGACGGCGTCGTCGACGCACTCAGGGTGTCAGGTGGACGGTACCTCCTGCTGAACCGCGGAGTCGGCGACGGATCGTTTGAGCACGTCGAGCTCGTTGGCCTGAGCAACAGTGACAGCGGTGGCGGATTCGTGGCTGCCGACCTGGACGGCGACGGGCAGACGGACCTCGCAGTCGGCAGCGTCGCGGGCATTGCGTTCTTCGACACCGGGACCGGCGGCATCGTGCCGACGGGGACGCTGCCGATGTCGACCAGCGCGGCCGTGATGGCAGGCGGTGACATCGACGGGGACGGCGACGTGGACCTCGTGGTCGGACGTGAGGCGTCGGACGTCGTGCAGGTGCTGCTCAACGACGGCGGGGGAGGCTTCACACCCGGAGCGAGCGCCACCCGCCCGGAGCCACGCCGCGTGACCCTCGGCGACGTCAACGCCGACCACCGGCCGGACCTGGTGTGGCCGACCGGTGTCAGCCTGCAGAACCCGGACGGCACGTTCGCGCCGGCCATCCCGCTGCCGGCCCTGCAGATGATGGACGGCGACCAACCCGACGTCGCGGTCGCCGATGTCACCGGGGACGGTGTGCCGGACGTGGTCCGCAACTCGCGCGTCGGCAGCGCCGTGCAGGTCGACTCATGGTCGGGCGCCGGATTCGGCCCGTCCGCCCTCTACCCGACCGCGTTCAACGCCATGCCGTACACCGTCGCCGTCGCCGACTTCGACCTCGACGGGCGCCAGGACGTCGTCGCCGCAGGCTTCGGCGTCCTCTCGTACTTCCCGCAGACGAGCGCGGGGACGCTCGGCGCCGCGGAGGTCAGCGTCCTCCGCTCGTCCGGCTCCCTCGCGAACGGGGCGCTGGCAGTGGCCGACCTCGACGCGGACGGCGCGCCGGACGCCGCACTCTCCATCGCCGACGGTGTCATCGCCATGCACCAGAACGCCCTGGACGCCGTGCACCGGTCGCCCATCGCGGCGAGCGCCGTCTCGCCCGCCCCGAACACCGCGGGCGCCGACGTTCGACAGGCGACCACGATCTCGTTCGAGCGCGACATGTCCGCGGCCTCGGCGACGCCCGCGACGGTCCGGCTGGTGGACGGCGCGACGCAGGCCGACATCCCCAGCACAATGACATGGACGTCCGCTCGGACACTGACGATCACGCCGACGTCCGACCTGGGCGTCGGCAACCACTACACGGTCATCGTGGACGGGTTGCAGGACGCGGCTGGGGCGACGCAGCGGACGCCAGTGCGCACGTGGTTCACGGTCGGCGCGAACGGTGAGCGATACACGCCCGTCGATCCGGTACGCGTGCTCGACACCCGAAGTGGGCTCGGCTTGCTGAACTCGGGCCCCGGACCGCGCCAACCCGGCGTGCCACTGCAGCTCCAGATCCTTTCGTTGCCCGCCGACGCGACGGCCGTCGTCCTGAACGTGACGGCCTCGAACCCCTCAGCGCCCGGGAACATCCGGGTCTACCCGACCGGCCCGGGCGCCCCGCCGAGGGTCTCCAACCTCAACGTCATGCCCGGGGTCGACCAGCCGAACCTGGTGACGGTCGCGCTCGGCACCGACCGCTCGGTGACCCTCCTGCCCGAGGCCACCACGACGCACCTCATCGCCGACGTCGCCGGCTACTACAGCGCGGGCGCGGCCACAGCGTTCGAGCCATTGACACCGAGACGCGTGATGGACATGCGCAACGGCACCGGCGTCCGCAAGGGCGCCCTGAAGGCCGGCCAGTGGGTCGACCTGTCCGTCGCCGACGGCACCCTCGTGCCCAAGGACGCGACCGCCGTCGTCCTGAACGTCACCGGCACCCAGGTCACCGGACCCACCCACGTGCGCGTCTACCCGACCCCCGGCGCGGGCGAGGACCAGACCCCACCGGACATCTCCAACCTCAACCTGCTGCCCGGCCGCGACCAGCCCAACCTCGTGACCGTCAAGGTCGGCGACGGCGGACGCGTCCGGTTCTTCACCCCGATCGCCTCGGAGCTCCTCATCGCCGACGTCGCCGGCTACTACACCGCCACCGGCGACAACGGGTTCGTCCCGATCAGCCCCGTCCGCATCGGCGACACCCGGTCCACCAACGGGTTCACCGGCAAGCTCACCGCCGGCACGGCACAGGACCTCGCCGTCACCGGCCACGCCGGGGTCCCGTCGAACGCGGTCGCCGCGGTCCTGAACGTCACCGGCGTCCACCCGAGCCTGCCCACCCACGTCCGCGCCTACCCCACCGCACCCGGCAACCCGCCCGACGTGTCCACCATCAACCTGGTCCCCGGCCGCGACGACGCCAACCTCGCCCTGGTCAAGCTCGGCACCGGCGGCACGGTCTCCTTCTTCACCCCCGTGGGCACCACCGACCTCGTCGTGGACGTCAGCGGATACTTCCGACGCTGAGCCGGCCGGCTCAGCGGGCGAAGTACCCGGCCACGTCCACCACCAGGTCGACGTCGGCGGTGGCCGGGTAGAACGAGACGGCGCCGCCGAGCCCGACCGGGACGACCGCGAGGTTCGCCTCGTCCCTGCCCGGCACCAGGTTGATCGTGGAGATGTCCGGGGGCGCCGCCGACGTCGTCGGGAACGCCCGCACGTGCGTGACGCCGCGCGGCTGGACGCCGGTGACGTTGAGCACGGCCGCGACAGCACCTGCGGGCACCGACCCGGCGCCGGCGATCTTCACGCTGGACACGGTCCCCTTGTGCAGCGTGGTGGCGATCCCCCGCCCGCTGCGCGTGTCGACGACCCGGGTGGGCGCCACCGGTACGAAGCCGTTGTCGCCCGTGGCGGCGTAGTAGCCGGCGATGTCGGCGATCAGGTCGGCGCGGCCCTGGTGCAGGTAGAACCGGACGCGGCCGGCGTCCCCGATCGGCACGGTGACCAGGTTCGGCTGGTCGCGCCCGGGCGTGAGGTTGAGGTTCGAGATGTCCGGCGGGGTCTGGTCCTCGGAGTCGGCCGGAGCCGGGTAGACGCGCACGTGCGTCAGCTGCGCGACCTGGGTCGCCGTCACGTTGAGCACCACCGCGACCGCGTCGGCGGGCACCCCACCGACCCCGGTCACGCGCAGGTCGACCGACGATCCCCCCACCAGCGGGCCCCGGCGCACCCCGGTCCCGCTGCGCGTGTCGAGGAGCCGCTGCGGCGCGAGCGGCTCGTACGCCGTCGCTCCCCCGGGGGCGTAGTAGCCCTGCAGGTCCGCGATCAGGTGCGTCGACGTCCCGGACGGCAGCAGGTCGACGTAGCCGAAGTCCCCGAGGGGCACGGTGACGAGGTTGGGCTGGTCGATCCCGGGTGCGACGTTGACGTTCGAGACGCCCGGCGGCGTCGCCCCGTAGTGGTACGGGTAGACCCGCACGTTGCCGAAGCCCGCGGGCGACGCCGCGGTCACGTTCAGCACGACGGCCGTGGCGCCACGGTCGGCCAGCTCGTGCAGGTCGAGGACGAGCTGCTCGCCCGACGCGATCCGGTGCGGCGCCACGTGCATCCCGGTGCCGTCCCGGGTGTCCAGCACCCGCAGGGGCTCGACCGGCGTGTACCGCGACCCGCCGGCGGCCACCGTGAACCAGGACCGGAACGGCTCGTCCTGCGGCACCCCGGAGGCGTTCACCAGCCCGTCGACGACCACCTCGTAGTGGTCCCCGGCCTGCAGGTCCGCCGACGGCGTGAGGCTGATGGTCCGGTCCGCCGCCGAGTACGTCCGCGTCGCGGTGACGGTCGCGCCCGTGGCGTCGACCAGGCGCACCGAGGTGGCAGTGAGCGAGTCGGTGCGCAGCGTGGTGTCGAGCGCGATGCGCACGGTGGGCCGGACGCCGACGCCCGAGGCGTGGACCGCCGGCGTCACGTCCTTGACCCAGGCGACGCCGACGCCTGCCCGGGCGAGGTTGCGGCGCACGACCTCGACGATGGGTGCGCCGTCGATGTCGGTGTGGAGGACGACGATCTCCTGGCTGCCGTCGCCGTCGAGGTCGACGGCTTGAACCGTCTGCGCCGGCGTCGAACCGGAGTACCCGACGAGCCGGTCCCCCGAGTGGTCGGGCCCGAGCGTCCCGTCGGGCAGCTGGGAGGAGACCCGCAGCTCCTGCCATCCGGTGAGGACCCCGACGACGTCCGTGCGACCGTCGTCGTTCGCATCGGTGAGCACGAGCCCGCTGCCGGACGAGTCTGCGGTGCGCAGGTCGATGCCGCCGTCGGCACGCTGCACCCCGACCACCAGCCCGAGCGTGGTCCGGCTCACGGCGTCGGCACGGCCGTCGCCGGTGACGTCCCCGATCCGCACCTCCGCCGCCGCAGGCCGCCCCGACGGTTCGTAGACGACCCCTGCCTCGAACGTCCCGTCACCCCGGCCCCGGAAGACCGAGCGGCCGTCGGCGATGTCCTGCCGCCCGTCACCCGTCACGTCGCCGACGGCGGGCATCTGGCTCGCGATCGGGACCGAGGCGCTGACCAGGCTGAACACGCCGTGCCCGTCGTTGAGCGCCACGCGTCCGCTGTCCCCGGACATCACCGCCGAGAGGACGACGTCGACGTCGTGGTCACCGTCGAGGTCACCCAGCACGGGCATCAGCAGCCAGCCCGGGATCGCCAGTGCCGTCCCCGGCACGAGCTCGCCGTTGCGCTGCAGGAAGGGGAGCACCCCCGACACGATCGCCTCACCGCTTCCCGACCAGGTGCCGGCCAGGACGTCGGTGCGGCCGTCGCCGTCCAGGTCCGCCGTCGCGAGCCGACCGCTGAGCGAGATGCCCGGCGGCGGCTCGACGAGCATCGGCTCGCTCAGCCGCCCGTCCCCGGACCCCGCCAGCACGCCGATGCCGCCGTCCGGCTCGCCGACGAGGACGTCGGGACGACCGTCGCCCGTCACGTCACCGGTCGCGAGCGTCATCGCCCCCGGCCCGGCGTCGTAGATCGCATTGCTCGCGGGCGCGGGGGCCGGCAGCGGACCGACCGAGATCCCGTAGCGGATGTCCGAGGTCGCGGCCGTCTGCATCGTGACCCGTACGAAGAGCGGACCGGCCGCCGGGAGCCAGACGTACTCCTGACCCAGCCCGTCGAACCGCCGGAGCACGGCCCCCGACCCGTCGCGGACCTCGACGACCGGGGACAGCACCCCCTCGAACTCGGCCGTGTCGGCGTCGTCGACCTCGAGCTGGACCGCGGACCACCCCGCGGCGCCGTCGAATCGGTACCAGTCGACGTCCCCCTCGGGGGSGAGCGTGCCGTTGACCTGAAAGCTGGCGGGCGTGGCCGTCCCGCGGGTGTCGTTGGACCGACCGTCGCCGCCGACGCGGTCCAGGGCGACGGCGGGCGCCGCGCGCGCGGCATCGGTCCAGGTGACCGCCGCGGCGGCGTCCAGCAGGCCGGCGCCGTAGAAGGGGTCGGTGCCCCGCGGGCCGGCCTCGCGGGCCGAGTCGACGAGCCGCCGCTCGAGCTGCGCCGGGGTGAGCGCCGGTGAGTGCGCGCTGACCAGCGCCGCCACGCCGCTGACCAGCGGCGCGGCGAAGGACGTCCCCGTCCCGACCTCGTAGCCCGTCCCCGCGGCGGGACCGAGGATCTGGGACCCCGGCGCGGCGAGCGTGACGTCGTCGCCCCACGACGACTCCGGCAGCATCGCTCCGTCGTCGTCGGTCGCCGAGACAGCGACCAGCCCGTCGACGGCCGGCGCGTACGCGGCGGGGTACTGGGGGGTCTGCGTGCCCGAGTCGCCCGCGGCCGCGACGACCACCGAGCCCGCGGTGATCGCGGCGCGGATGGCATCGAGGAGCACCGGCGACGTCGCCGGTCCGGCCAGCGACAGGTTGATGACATCCGCGTGCTGGGCCGCGGCCCACGCGATGCCCGCGGCGATCCGGGAGTCGGGCGCCGCGCCGTCGGCGTCCAGCACCCGCACCGGGAGAACCTTGGCCGCGTAGGCGGCGCCGACCCCGCCGAGCCCGTTGTTGCCGTTCGCTGCGACGATGCCGGCCACCGTCGTGCCGTGCCCGTTGGGGTCCTGGGGCACGGAGTCCCCGTCGACGAAGTCCTTGCCGGGCAGGAGGCGCCCGGCGAGGTCCTCGTGCGCAGCGTCTACCCCGGTGTCCAGGACGGCGACGACCGCTCCCTGGCCGGCGGTGACGTCCCACGCCCGGGGCAGCCGGACCAGGTCGAGGTACGGCCAGGTCCAGTCGTTGCCGGGGTCGTCGGTCCAGCCGGCGGCGTGCCGGACGTGGTCGAGCTGGACGTCGACCACGCTCGGGTCGTGCGCCAGGCGGTCGAGCACCTCGGCCGCCGACTCCTCGGTCCCGACCCGCACGCGGACGTAGTCAGTGCCGGACACGATCACGCGTCCCGTGGCCCCGGCCCCGTCCAGCGCGGCGCGTTCCCGGACTGCGGAGGTCTGGTCGGCGAACTTCACGAGCAGGTGGTCGACCTCGGCGGCGGCAGGATCGACCGCAGGCCCCGGGACCTGCGGGTACGGACCCCGATCGGTCGGGCGGTCACGTGTCGTCGGGTCGACGCCCCCGCCCTGCCCGCTCGCGCTCGCGCTCGCGCTCACCGGGAGCGCCCCGACGACCAACGCGACGGCCACGAGAAGGGCGGTGGCGAGGCGAGGCATCGACGGCTCCGGTAGCTGATCGGGCGCCCGACCAGCAAGACGTCGTGGCCCGCGCGAGCGTACCGAGTCCCGGACGTCGCGGTCACGGGCTTCGCCCGGACGGGTGAGCGTCGGTCTCGTCCCTGTCACCCCCAACCCGGCTTTGGAACACCTGCTCCGGGTGGGGTTCGCCCACAAGCTCGGCACCGTCTACCCGCCCGTCGGCGCCACCGACCTGGTGGTCGAACGTCAGCGGGCGAAGTACCCCGCGACGTCGACCACCAGGTCGACATCGGCGGTGGCCGGGTAGAACGAGACAGCTCCGCCCAGCCCGACCGGGACGACCGCGAGGTTCGCCTCGTCCCGGCCCGGGACGAGGTTGATCGTCGAGATGTCCGGCGGTGCCGCGGACGTCGTCGGGAAGGCCCGCACGTGGGTGACACCGCGCGGCTGGACCCCGGTCACGTTGAGCACCGCGGCGACCGCCCCCGCGGGGACCGGCCCGGAGCCGGCGATCTTCACGCTCGAGACGGTCCCCTTGCGCAGGGTGGTCGAGATCCCCTGCCCGCTGCGGGTGTCGACGACACGGGTCGGCGCCACCGGCACGAAGCCGTTGTCGCCCGTGGCCGAGTAGTACCCCGCGATGTCCGCGATGAGGTCGGCTCGGCCCTGGTGCAGGTAGAAGCGGACGCGCCCCCCATCTCCGACCGGCACTGTCACCAGGTTCGGCTGGTCCCGCCCGGGCGTCAGGTTGAGGTTGGAGATGTCGGGCGGCGTCTGGTCCTCGGAGTCCGCCGGTGTCGGGTAGACCCGCACGTGGCTCCGCTGCGCCACCTGTGTCGCGGTCACGTTCAGCACGACGGCGAGCGCGTCCCGGGGCACCGAGCCGACGCCCGAGACGCGCAGGTCGACCCAGGAGCCTCCCGTGAGCGAACCGCGGCGCACACCCACGCCGCTCCGGGTGTCCATCAGCCGACGGGGGGCGGTCTGCTCGAACGCCGCGGCACCGGCAGCCGAGTAGTACCCGGCCACGTCGGCAATGAGATGCGTGGACGTCGACTCCGGGAGCAGAGCCACGACGCCGTCGTCGCCGATCGGCACCGTCACGAGGTTGGGCTGGTCGACACCGGGCGCGACGTTGACGTTCGACACCCGCGGGGGCGCGGAACCGGCACGGTACGGGTAGACGCGGACGTTCCCGAAGGTGGTCGGCGAGGCCGCGGTCACGTTGAGCACCACGGCGGTCGCGCCGACAGCCGTCAGGTCGCGCAGGTCGAGCTTGACGACCTCGCCGGACGCGATCTTGTGCGCCGCGACCGTCATACCCCGCCCGGTTCTGGTGTCCAGGACGCGCATCGGGTCGACCGGGGTGTATCGCGCGCCGCCCGCGGCGACCGTGAACCACGAGCGCTCGGTCTCCGTCATCGACCTGCCGTCCACGTACCGCACGCCGGAGACTCGCAGCTGGTAGTGCCCGCCGCCTGAGAGGTCGACGGACGGTACGAGAGAGATCGTTCGCGTCGCGGCGTCGTAGCTGGGCACGGAGGGGACCTCAGCCCCGGTGAGGCCGTCGATCAGGCTCACGGTCGACGGCGAGACCGACGCAGGGTCGACCTCTCCGTCGAAGCCGACCTTCAGGCTCGGTCGGGTGGCGACACCGGACGCCCCCTGTCCCGGCGAGACCGAGCTGACCCACCCCTTCCTCAATGGCGTTCTTCGATCGAGGCGGCACTGTCGGAACGTCGCGGGACCGTCGCGGTGGCCGAGCACGATGTCCGGCCATCCGTCCCCGTCCAGGTCCGACACCTGCAGCGCGTTCGTCAGCGGGGAGTCGAACGGCGCGTCGATGGCCATGCCGGCACCGAGGGTCCCGTCCGGCAGCTGCGGAAGGAGCCAGATGCGAGACCCGCGCCCGTCGGCGAGGAGCACATCGAGCCGTCCGTCCAGGTCCATGTCGCCGATCGCGACCGGCCCACTCGCGCCGCCCGGCGCGTAGTGCGTCCCGTCGCCGAGCCCGCCACCGGCCAGCTGCGGGTCGACGCGGACCCCGTCCCCGTCCGTGCGCACGACGTCGATGCGGCCGTCACCCGTCACGTCGCCCAGCCTGACATCGGGCATGAACACCGACGCCGAGAGCGGAAGGGCGACCGGGGCGCCGAACGTGCCGTCGGGCTGCTGCACCAGCATCGATCTCCCCCCGACGATGTCGGGCCGACCGTCCCCGGTGACGTCCCCGGCCTCCACGTGACCGAGCCATCCGGACACCGTCGACGACGATCGGGTGAACACCCCCGTCCCGTCGTTGAGCCAGACGGCGATGGAGTCGTTGTTCTCGAGGACGAGGTCGGGGTCGCCGTCGCCGTCCATGTCGGCGATCGTCGGGCTCCCGAACGGCGTGCCCAGGATCGATCCGACCTCGAACGAGCCGTGGTCCTGCAG